>JAILSA010000249.1 GCA_024697885.1 Eubacterium sp.
GTGCTATATGTACGCTATTATAGCAACCGGTAGTAAACAGTACAAAGTTGAAGAAGGCGATGTGATCAAGGTAGAGAAGCTTGGCGCAGAGGCTGGATCAGAGGTTACTTTTGACCAGGTACTTTTGGTTGGAGACAAAGACGTTAAGGTTGGAAATCCAACAATTGAAGGTGCATCCGTTAAGGCTACTGTCGTAGCTGAGGGTAAAGGCAAAAAAGTTATTGTTTACAGATACAAGGCTAAAACCGGATACCACAAGAAAAATGGTCATAGACAGCCATTTACTCAGGTTAAGATCGAGAAAATCAATGCCTAAGAATGACTTATGATCAAGATTGAAGTTAAAAAGCAGAACAACGACATAATTGGTTTTTATCTGCTAGGTCATGCAGGAGCTGGTGAGTACGGCGAGGATATTGTCTGTGCTTCGGTCTCTATTTTGACAATCAACTGCATTAACTCTATTGAGGAACTCTGTGAAGAAGAATTCTCTTTGGATTCTGATGAAGAGAGGGGCATGATTGATTTTTCTCTAAATCACAAGCCCAGCAAGGAGAGCAGTTTGTTGTTGCAGTCCTGGCTCATGGGAATTTCTGCAATTGCAGACCAGTACAGGGATTATGTCACACTTATTAATCGTTAGGAGGAAAAGACCATGATGAAATTGAACCTTCAGTTTTTCGCTCACAAAAAAGGAATGGGTTCTACTAAGAACGGTAGAGATTCCGAGTCTAAGAGATTAGGCGCTAAGAGAGCTGATGGACAGTTTGTTTTGGCTGGAAATATCCTTTACAGACAGCGTGGAACTAAAATCCACCCAGGTGTTAATGTAGGTAAAGGTGGAGACGATACATTGTATGCTTTGGTAGACGGTGTTCTTCGTTTCGAGAGAAAGGGAAGAGATAAAAAACAGGCTTCCGTATATCCAGTAGAAAGCAAATAATTTGGATTTTTAAAATCGAAATGATAATGTCTGGGCTGCGCTTTTTTGTGCAGCCCTTTCTATTTTCTAAGAACACAAGAACTTGAATTAAGAAAGGTAGATTATATATGTTTGCAGATCGGGCTAAAATAGTCATTCGCTCCGGAAATGGAGGAGACGGACATGTGAGTTTTCGCCGTGAAAAATATGTAGCCAACGGTGGACCAGACGGTGGCGACGGCGGCCGAGGTGGAGACCTGATTTTTGAGGTAGACCCAGGCTTAAATACCCTGAATGAATTCCGCCATGTCCGCAAGTACTTTGCCGGCAACGGCGAGCCTGGTGGCAAGAGAAAGTGCCACGGGGCTGACGGCCAGGATATGATTATCAAGGTTCCGGCGGGAACTATTATCAAAGAGGCCTCAACAGGCCAGGTCATTACTGACATGTCTTATGAAAACAGCAGGGAGATTCTCCTAAAGGGAGGCAATGGTGGAAAGGGCAACCAGCATTTTGCCACACCTACCATGCAGGTTCCCAAATATGCCCAGCCGGGAAAGCCGGGAATTGAATTAGAGGTCCTTCTAGAACTCAAGGTTATTGCGGATGTGGGACTGGTAGGATTTCCTAATGTGGGAAAATCCACCTTCTTGTCCAGAGTCAGCAATGCCAGGCCAAAAATCGCCAACTACCATTTTACCACTATTAACCCAAACCTTGGTGTAGTGGATTTAGAGGGGGCAGACGGCTTTGTCATCGCCGATATTCCTGGACTTATTGAGGGAGCCTCAGAGGGCGTGGGCCTGGGCCACGAATTTTTGCGCCACATTGAGAGAACCAGGGTTTTGATCCATGTGGTAGATGCCGCTTCTACCGAGGGAAGAGACCCGGTAGCTGATATTATGGCCATTAACAAGGAGTTAGAGGCCTATAACCCTGAGATCGCGGCGAGACCTCAGGTCATTGCCGCCAACAAAATCGACTGTTTCTACGGAGATGACAAGGAGGCGGCCCTGTCGAAGCTTAAAGAGACCTTCGAGCCCCAGGGAATCAAGGTATTCCCAATCTCTGCTGTTACAGGAGAGGGAGTCAAGGAGCTTTTATATCACTGCAAGAAGCTGTTAGATGACCTTCCAGAAGACCAGATTGTCTTTGAAAAAGAATATATGATACAGGAGCCAGACTTCTCTGACGAACCATATACTGTGGAGATCAATGAGGAAGGACTCTATGTGGTAGAGGGACCAAGAATTGAGAGAATGCTTGGTTATACCAATTTGGATTCGGAAAAGGGCTTTGAATTCTTCCAGAAGTTTATGAAGTCCAATGGAATCATTGAGGAGTTAGAGGCCCTGGGCATAGAAGAGGGCGACACCGTCAAGATGTACGGTTGGCAATTTGACTATTATAAATAATCCCTAGGAGGAAGTTATGACAAGCAAACAGAGAGCATTTTTAAAGAGCTTAGCAGTAAATATTGATCCAATTATTCAGATTGGAAAGGCCACTGTGACCCCTGAAATCACCCAGACCGTAGACCAGGCCCTTGAGGCCAGAGAGCTGATTAAACTACACGTTCTCAAAAACTGTGTGGCTGATGCCAGAAGCATCGCTGAGGTCTTGGCTGAGAGAACCAGGGCAGAGGTGGTTCAGGTAATCGGCAAGAAAATCGTCCTCTACCGCGAGTCCAAAACTCGCCCTGAGGCCAAGAAAATTGTTTTGCCAGTAAAAAAATAAGAAATCGGGGATTCTATGAAAAAAATCGGTTTAATGGGAGGAACCTTTAATCCCATTCACAACATTAACCTAATAATAGGTCAGATAGCCTGCGAAAAATTCAAGCTTGACCAGGTTTGGTTTATGCCATGCAAGCAACCTCCCCACAAGACAGAGGGGGACTTGGTCTCAGAAGAGGACCGCAAGCGCATGGTGCAGTTGGCCATTGACCCCTACAAGCATTTTTCCTGTAGTGACTTTGAATTTCATCTTCCGGGCAAGAGTTATACCAGTCGAACCTTAGAGGCCCTGACAGAGACCTGCTCTGATTGTCAGTTCTACTTTATTATGGGAGGAGACTCCCTGAGGGACTTTGACAAGTGGCACAAGCCAGAAAAAATAGCAAAGCTCTGTCATATTTTGGCCTGCGGCCGCCAGGGAGAAGATTTGAAAAAACTCTGCCAGAAGTGGAAGGACAAATACGGGGCAAGGATTGATTATTTTACCATTCCGGAATCTCAGATTTCCTCCAGTCAAATCCGAAAGGATTTAGGAGATGGACTCTTGCCTATAGGCCAGGTGGATGACCGGGTTTTGACCTATATTCGCATGCATGGCCTCTACGGCACAAAGCCCCTGGTCTTTGACAATGATCACGCCACTAAGAAACTATATCAGATGCTGTCATCCAGCCTTCGACCAAAACGATATATTCACACGCTAGGAGTTGCCACTACAGCGGCTTCCTTAGCCATGGCCCATGGTCATTCAGTTCAAGAGGCGGAGCTATCGGGACTTTTACACGACTGTGCCAAGTATCTGACCAACCAGGAGCAGATAAATGAGTGCATCCGACTAGGAGTTGATTTGACCTCCTTTGAGATGGAAAATCCAGCCCTGATTCACGGAAAACTCGGTGCTGTCTATGCCAGGGACCGCTACGGCGTAGACAATCCCGCCATCTTATCTGCCATATCCTATCACACCACAGGAAAGGCAAATATGACCAGGCTGGAAAAAATTGTCTACATCGCAGACTACATAGAGCCAAATCGAACCATGGAAACCTATCCCCACAGTCTGGTGGAGGTAAGGGCTGCAAGTTTTATGGACCTAGATCAGGCCATGATTATGATTTTGGAAAATACCTTTGATTATTTGCAAAAGAACAACCGGCCCATTGACCCTCTTTCCAGAGAATGCTATGAATTTTACAAGACAAGGAGATAAGAATGGAATC
>JAILSA010000278.1 GCA_024697885.1 Eubacterium sp.
TCAGGTACTCACCATTGTCTGTAACCTCAATACGCTTTCCTGTGGAGAAGTCGTTTCCTGGGTTAATAGAATGCAAGTTGTGAAGCAATACTCTCTGAGTTGAAAGCATTTTAAACGCCGCATCATAGTCTTCTACATCAAATACAGGCTCCTGAATCATCGCCTCTGTAAATACAGAAACACCATAAGGAATAACTCGCTGTAAGAGCATACGGTCTGCTGTTACTACATTAACCAATGTGGAATCGCGTCCAATCTGAATACACATTGTTACACCGTTGCCCTTAACCTGTCTACGAACAATTTGGAAAATAGCGTTAACATCTGCCTCAACAGATACAACAGTCAGGCCTGCCTCGTCCGCCAAACGATAGTAGGACTCTACCAACTCAGAAGGTGCTGCAAAGATTCGAACATTTCTCATCTTTCCTTCTTCTTCATCTGTAAAATCCTGTCCCTGAACCTTATATGCAAAGATATACTTCTCTACATCCACAGGGAACATGTCAGGCACCTTAGCCATAACAACTGAGTCCTGTTTATTCTTTGCCACTGCAGGAATGGTTGTCTCACGACTAGCAATCTTTCCAGACTCAATGGTAAAGATAACATCCTTTGTATGAATATTTTTATCCAGACATGCTTTCTGGATACGTTTTGCAATCTCAACTTCGTTTACGATCACACCGTCGTTCACAGCACCATCCGGTGTCGCGATACGAACACACCCAAACACAGTTGGGTTACTGGTTCCATTTTCCATGTGGACAATTCGAGTTGTCTTCTCGCCCACACGAACTACTACAACTTTTTTCGCCATGGTTTTCATTCCTCCCCTAGATTATTCTTTGTAGTTTCCACAACCCTCGAGTCTCAAGGACTCTAAAAACTACAAAGTCATCTACTTTGTATTTTATAATATTGTTGTTTGATACCATTCTAATATATCAACGCCCCAGAGTAGGGAAATCATAAGCCCTGCGGCCAGATATGGTCCGAATGGAAATTTACCTTTTTCATGAGTAATTGCAATTCTTACTCCTTCTATAATTGCTCCTGAGACAGAACCTATAATAATAGCAAACAATCCATGTCCCCATCCGCAAAACAAACCGGCACAAGCCATAAGTTCTATATCTCCAAGTCCCAATCCACTCTTGCCTGTAATGCCTCGAAAAAGCATGGCAATAGCAAAAAGGAAGCCTCCTGAAAAAAACAAACCTATCACATAGTACTGCCAATTGTCTAAGTGAAAGAATAGGTGTACTACCCCTATTGCAAGTATTATTAAGTTAGCAGCTGTTGGGATTAACATTGTTCTGTAATCAATGACCGCGATTACAAGCAGTGTAGAAAACACTAAACATAACATGATAGAATCAGCATTAAATCCCCCTAGCGCTATAATGCCACAATAAGCTACTCCGTTGATTAATTCTATTAAAGGATATTGTGCAGATATTTTTTCCCCGCAATATCTGCACTTCCCCTTTAATAAGATCCAGCTAAAAAGCGGAAATAAATCATACCAAGCAAGCTTATGATTACATGACATACAATGAGAGCCCTCGGTGACAACTGTTTCATCCTTCGGTATTCTATAAATACAAACATTCAGGAAGCTCCCAATGGTTATACCATATAGAAATATAAAAAGATAAAGAATGATTTCCAGTGTCATGCCGGGCTCTCCTTGATTAACAATCAAATTATTCTCCGAAAGATTTTAACTCAAAACCCTTTCAGTAATATTAAGTTGACCCTTCGGTTAAATTCTTGGTCCGATCAGTTAAATCAGCCGTTTGTTACTTCGTATGGATCTCCATCAGATGTTGTATCAGTTGTATTAACTTTAACGCTCATCTTGTTTGTTGCAGAATCGAAAGTACAGATGATACTATTTCCATCTGCGTTAGAAGACTGCATATCGATTGTAGCATTACCAAGAACCTCTTCCATAGCATCCAGAACTTTTTGAGTTGTTCCTGACGCAGTTCCAGAACCATCCGCTACTGTACCATTGGAAACAGTATCACCATCAGCGATTGTGATAGTACCAGATCCCTGTGCCTTTGTTGTACCTACAGATGATGTCAATGCTGACAATACGTTGTTCAAAGCCTGAAGGTCTTTGGACTCACGTGACTTGTTGAGGTATGGGATAACTGCCAATGCAACAACACCGATCAGGATTGCCATGATAGCAATAACGATGATCAACTCTACGAGGGAGAAACCTTCTCTCTCGCCACTAAGGTACTTCTGAATTTTGTTTCTCATAACTTTTCTCTCCTTTTCTTTTTCCTCTATGAGGTAGTTATTTATAGGTTTTTACACCTACTTTTCTACAATTGTACAATGAATATAAATTGATGTCAAGTGGGTTTTTATACTTTTTTCACAAATAACCCTACTTTTTTTCTCTTATTATATCAACCTTTACCAACAGCGTCATAGATGGACAGCATAGGCATCATTACGGAACCAAGAATTCCACCGACAATTACTGCCAGGAATACAATGGTGATTGGCTCCATAAGAGTAGTCAGGTTCTTCGTAGCAACCGCCACTTCTTCCTCGTAGTACTCTGCTACCTTATCAAGCATCTGCTCTGTGGTACCTGTCTCCTCACCGATTTTGATCATATGTGTCATCATTGGTGGGAAATAGCCAGAGCTCTCCAATGGCTCTGACATAGGAATACCTTCCATAACCTCACCTCGACAGTCCTTAATGGCCTGACGAATCATACGGTTACTAATGACATCTGCCACAATTTCCAAAGACTCTACTACAGATACACCGGACATAATCAAGGTGGACATGGTCATAGCGAACTTTGCACTGGCATTTTTTACAGTCAGATCCTTGGTCAATGGGAACTTAACCGCAAACTTAGAGGTAAGAATCTTACCCTGCTCTGTATTTTTCAATACCATAATCACTGCAATGAAGGCAGTAATTCCAAGAATCAAGCCCACAAAATGTTCTTGCATAAACTCTGACGCCGCAACGACCGCCTTTGTAAGAGCTGGAAGCTCTGTGCCCAAGGAATCGAAAGCTGTCTGGAAGTTTGGAATGACAGTCTTTAAAAGGATAATTACTACGATTACAGCAATAACCAATACGACAATTGGATAAATCATGGCAGATTTTACCATGGATGAAAGCTTTAAGTCCTTATCAAACTGATCGCAGATACGGGTAAAGGAAAGCTCCAAGTTACCTGTTACCTCTCCGGCTGCCACCATGTGGATCAAGAGCTCTGGGAAGACCTTACCCTCTGCCTTCATGGCATTGGCTAAGGTATCACCCTTTTCTACTGCTACTGTTACATTTACCAAGGATTTTTTCAAAGCCTTGTTCTCTGTCTGCTCAGTTACCATGTGTAATCCCTCAATCAGAGTTACACCTGCATTCAAGATGCTGGCAAACTGCTTACAGAAGACGGTAATGTCCTTTTTCTTTACCGGGTTACCGATTGTGATATTCCATGCTGCGTCGTCAAGTGATGCCGCCTCATGAATCTCCATTACTACTGATCCCTCAGCAGTCAGGTTGGCGATAGCCTGGTCACGGCTAATGGATTCCGTGACACCCCTTTTTTCTTTTCCATATTTGTCAGTGATGACATATTTAAATCGAGCCAATTAGAATCCCCCTTTCTATAGTACCTTTCTAAGTACGCTCGTCTGATCCTGTGCAAAGGCAAGGGCCTCGTCTTTAGTGATTTTGCGGGCCTTGAACAAGTCAATCAATGCATCGTCCATGGTAATCATACCCTCAGCGCGGCTGGTCTGGATAATAGATGGAATCTGGTGAGCCTTGGACTCACGAACCAGGTTACGAATCGCACTATTTGGGAACATGATCTCAAATGCTGCCACTCGACCCTTTCCATCGGCTGTACGACACAGCTGCTGAGAAATGATAGCCTCCAAAAGTGTAGCCAACTGGATACGAATCTGTGGCTGCTGGGAGGTTGGGAATACGTCGATGATACGCTCAATGGTAGGTACCGCACCGATTGTATGCAGTGTGGAGAATACCAAGTGTCCTGTCTCGGCAGCGGTTATGGCTGTAGAGATTGTATCCAGGTCACGCATCTCTCCTACCAGAATAACATCCGGGTCCTCACGAAGTGCAGCACGAAGGGCCGGTGCATATCCCTGTGTATCAAATCCAATCTCACGCTGGTTGACAACCGATTTTTGATGGTTGTGCAAGTACTCGATTGGGTCCTCCAGAGTGATGATGTGTTTGTTGTAATCACGGTTAATGATGTTGATGATGGATGCCAGGGTGGTTGATTTACCAGATCCTGTAGGCCCTGTTACCAGTACCAATCCACGTTTTTTCTTGGTCAACTCCACGACTTCCTTGGAAAGTCCCAATTTCTCAGGAGCTGGAATTTCGCTGTTGATCAAACGAATTACGAAGGACAAAACTCCTCTCTGTTTAAATACATTAACACGGAATCGTCCTAATTCCTTCTGCGTGTAGGCAAAATCGACTTCGCCGGCCTCGTTAAACTGATCAATCAGTCTCTTTGGTATCATCTGCTCCACCAATTGTTTGGCATCGTCCGGCATTACAATTCCATAAGGAAGAGCTTCTAGCTCACCGTTGAGACGGGCCTTAGGAGGAATTCCTACCGAAACATGAAGGTCAGATGCGCCAAGTTCTCTTGTTTTTCTAAGCAACTCGTCAATGTTCATACTTTATACCCTCTTCTTAATATTTTATCCCTGTTACTTCTCACAGCCAAGCAAGGAATAAGCATGGCCTAAAATGCACGCTTGCCATCAATTACTCTGCGGCAATACGCTCTACCTCTGCGATGGATGTAACCCCTTGCAATACAAGCTTGGAAGCACCTCGTCGAAGCGTTGTCATACCCTCTTTCAAGGCAACGTCCTGAATTTCTTCAGCGCCACCTCCAGCTGATACAACCCGGCGAACTTCTGGGGTCAATGGCATAATCTCATATACACCGATTCGACCGCGATAGCCGGTACTGTTACAGAATGCACAGTTTTTTCCACTCGCTTCATATATGGTAGGGGTAGTTGACCCCTGCATTCTCAATCTCTGCTTGTCCAGGTCTGTCATTGGATGACCCACCTTACATTTTGGACAAAGTCGGCGAACCAGACGCTGGGCAATAATACCCACTACAGAGTCCGCAATCAGATAGGACTCAATTCCCATATCCTCCAAACGGGTAATGGTGCTGGCCGCACTGTTGGTATGCAGTGTACTTACTACAAGGTGACCTGTAATCGCCGCCTTAACGGCAATATCTGCTGTCTCCTCGTCTCGAATCTCTCCGATCATAATAATGTCAGGGTCCTGACGCAAGATAGAACGGAGGGCGGAGGCAAAGGTAAGTCCTGCCTTTTCATTTACCTGAACCTGGTTGATACCGTCTACATCGGCCTCCACCGGATCCTCTACTGTAATAATATTTACCGTACCGGCATTGAGCTCGCTGAGCACGGTGTAAAGGGTGGTAGATTTACCAGATCCTGTAGGTCCTGTTACCAAAATAATTCCATGTGGATGAGCAATGAGTTCCTCAAATTTCTTGAGCTCTGCATCCGGGAATCCCAAATCTTTTTTATCTCTCGTCAATGCGGACTTAGAAGCAAGACGCATAACGATTTTCTCTCCAAAAACAGTAGGCAAACTAGATACACGGATATCGTACTCTACTCGGTCAAACTTCTGAGTCATACGACCATCCTGTGGGGCACGCTTCTCGGAGATATTCATTCCGGAAATAATCTTGATACGGGCTACAATCGCTGCCAGGAGCTCGTGCTCATATCGCATCATCTCCTGCATTACACCATCGACGCGGAAGCGAACTCGTACAGAATCCTCCAGGGCCTCGATGTGAATATCGGATGCGCGCTCATTTACTGCCTGCTCAATAATCTTGTTTACCAAGACTACGATTGGAGCGGAATCTACTTCTTCATTATTGGCGGAATCCTCCTGGATACCACGGGCGCTCATCTGCTCACGGCGCTCCTTGGTATAGGCATCGGCCATTTTGGCTACCTGCTCGTTTCCATAGTAACGCTCGATACCAAATCGAATATCGGATGGAGTTGCCACCATAGGCTCGATCTGCATATTGGTTACGATGGAAAGGTCGTCTACTGCCAGCATGTTCATTGGATCTTCCATAGCCACTCGCAGGATATTTGGATTATTTGGATCCACCTCGAATGGAAGGACATTATGCTTGCGGACAATAGATTCCTGCAAGAGGGCAATTACCTCCGGCTGAAGCTTGGCCTCGCGGATTTTGGCAATTGGATAGCCCATCTGCTTGTGAATAGCCTCGGTGATCTCACCCTCATCGGTATAGCCGAGATCGATCAAGGTTTCACCCAATCGTTTTCCATTTTCTTTTTGCTTTTTGAGCGCCTCACCCAGCTGCTCAATGGAGATTACTCCTGCTCCAATGAGCAAGTCTCCTAGTCGTTTCCTTTTTCTGCCTACCATACAAAATCACCTTTAGTCCTGGCTGATGTTTTCAGCCTGTTCTTTTTTATTTTTAGCCTTACGAAGTTTGATGCCCATAAAAATCCCCAAGGCAGCACACGCCGTAAAAACAACTAAACGAATACCATAATAGATAAATGCACCTGATACTGTTGTAACGCCCATATTCACACCATCCTTATCTTCGATTGGCCAGTTCCTTGGTAATGTCCTCCCAAGACAGATCGCACTCTACCATCAGAACCATCATGTGATAGAGGAAGTCAGCAATCTCATACTTCAGTTCCTCTGCATCCGGATTCTTGGCCGCAATCACAATCTCTGTT
>JAILSA010000288.1 GCA_024697885.1 Eubacterium sp.
AATTTGTCTGCTGAAGCAGACCCGAATCCGACGCGAAAGACTCGCGAGCAAGTCTTGAGACTCGCGAGCGAGTCTTGACCTCATTTCATTTTTGAAAAAAAGGAGTCGACAAGATGGAACATAGATTAGAGGCGGAGGGACTTTGCAAGGAGTTTATCCGCACGGAGAAAAAGGGAAAAAAAGAGAGTTTTCTGGCGGTCAATCAGGTAAACTTTCAGGCCAATGAGGGTCAAATTCTGGGAATTCTTGGCCCCAACGGGGCGGGCAAAACCACCCTTCTTCGCATGCTGGGGGCCATGATGAAGCCAAGTTCTGGTCAGGTAAAAATCTGGGATTCTAAGGGAGAACTTTTGCAGGGATCGGAGGAAATCAAGAGTAATCTTGGCTACCTGTCAGAAAATACCAAGCTCTATGGCAGGTTTTCTGTTCGGGAACTTTTGGCCCTCTTTGGGGAGCTCTACGGTTTTGACAGGGAGGCCTGTCAGGAGAGAATACGGGAGATTTCAGACCTTTTGCAGATGGGGGATTTTTTGGACAATCGAATTGAAAAACTGTCCACAGGCCAGAAGCAGAGGACCTCTATTGCCAGGTGCCTGGTTCACGACCCGGCTATTTACATTTTTGACGAGCCAACCCTGGGCCTTGACCTGATAAGTTCAAGGGCCATTGTGGATTTTATGAAAAAGGAGAGGGACCGGGGCAAGTGCGTCCTCTATTCTACTCACTACATGGAGGAGGCGGACTACCTCTGCGACCGGATTGTTATGATGAACCGGGGAAAAATTATAGGTCTGGGAAGTCCTCAAGAACTCAAAGACCAGACGGGGACCAACAACCTGAGAGATACCTTTTTCGCCTTTCATGACAAGGAAGAGGAAGGGGGTGTCAGGGAATGAGTAAGTTAAAAACCATTTACAAAAAAGAAATAATGGATGTGCTGCGAGACAAAAAGACGGTCCTTATGATGGTGGTCCTTCCCCTGATTTTGTATCCTCTTTTGTTCTTCGTGGTCCTTCAGATTATGACCATGGTAATGTCTGACCAGGAGACCATGACCTATAAACTTGCCTACGACCAGTCGGCAGAGGAATTTTCCTATGAGTTTCAGGACTGGGTGACAGGAGATTCAGACCTTTTGGACTACTCCTTCCAGAGGATTATGACCAAAAATCTGGAGGGGGATTTGAAGGAGGAAAAAATAGACGCCTACCTGTCCCTAGAAGAAGTGGAAGGTCAGAAGAGATTGACCATCCACTACCTGTCGGCGGTGACTAATTCCCTCAATGCCGCCAACTACCTAAAGGAGGAAATCCAGGCCTACAGAGACCAGGTGGCCAGGGAAAAGCTTGACCAAATGGGCCTGAGGGCGGAGGTCTACCTAAATCCTATTACGGCTGATTTAAAGGACTCTTCGAGTCAGGAGAGTTCCGTGGGAAATGTTCTGGGGGGAATCCTTCCCTTCCTTCTGATTGTCAGCATTCTCATGGCCTCCATGTATCCTGCCATTGACACCACGGCGGGGGAGAAGGAGAGGGGAACCCTTGAGACCATGCTGACTTTGCCAGTGAATAACAGGGATTTGATTATGGGAAAGTTTTTGTCCGTGGCAACGATTTCCGTGGCCTCTGTCTTTTTTAACCTCTTGTCCATCTCTGGCATTGTGGCCTTCCTCTATACCACCATGGCCAGTCTCACAGACAAGATGGAGGGCTTTAGGCTCTCAAGCTTTTTGCCGGCGGCCTTGATTTCTCTTGTCTGCATTGTGGCCTTTGCCCTCTTTATGTCAGCAGTGGTTATGTGTATATGCGCCTTTGCCGGAAGCTTTAAGGAGGCAAACAACTATGTTATGCCCCTTTCTCTGGTGGTTCTTTTTACCGCCTATATCGGTTTCATTCCCAATGTGGAGCTGACCTCCACCACGGCTTTGATTCCTGTGGCCAACATTTGCCTACTCATGAAAAATATTTTGGTTTTTAAATACGACGTGGCCCTGATTGCCATCGCCCTCTTTAGCAACTTGATCTACGCCCTTTTGGCCGTTTTATTTCTGTCCAAAATCTACAACAGCGAGGCCATTCTCTTTGGGGATGGCATGAGCAAGGTCAAGCTCTTTGAGAGGAGAATCAATATCAAAAAGGGCAGTATGCCTTCTGTCCAGGAGGGACTTTTGGTGGTGCTTTTAGCCGTCCTTCTCATGGTTTATCTGGGCAGCGTCCTCAGCATTAAGTACCCGGTTATGGCCCTTTTGGTGCCCCAGTTCTTTATCCTGGTTCTGCCCCTTTTGGCCTGCTTCTACATCAAGGGAGATTTTAAGAAAATTTTTGCCTTCAGAAAGCCTGGTATAAGGGACTGCCTTGCCAGTCTTTGCCTCTTGGTGGGTGGTTTTTGCCTGGCCAACCTGGTGGGAGCCCTCATGCAAAAAATCCTAGGAGGGGAGTCAGCTGCCCTCAGCCAGTCCTACCAGACTATTCTGCAGGGAAGGGGATTTTTTATGGCCCTGATTCTCATTGCCCTCTTGCCTGCTGTCTGCGAGGAACTCATGTACCGCGGTTACCTCCTAACTGCCTGCAAGCAGACTATGAAACCTTGGGGCGCAGCCATCCTTGTGGCGGCAATTTTTGCCATTAGCCACATGAGCCTGGTCAACCTCTTGCCAACCTTTATTCTGGGATTAATTTTGACCTATGTGGTCCAGAGGACCGGCAGCATTTTCTGCAGCATGGTCATGCATATGATCAACAACGGACTGGCGGTGGTGCAAATCTACTACGGGGACCAAATCACCTTCTTGCAGGAGGGGGAAATGACACCGGTAGTCATTGGATTTATGGCCCTTTTGGCAGTGGTTTTTATCCCTCTTGGAGTCCTGATTTTGAAGGGAAAAAAGGTCAAAAATTGAAAAAATTGTGAAATGATTCTTACTTATTGCGACAAATATTTTTTTGTGCTAGAATAGACTAGTATTTTTCTCTGTATCAGAGGAAAAAAGCATGAAATAACACTTGGAGGCTAAAAATGAACAGTGCAAAGAAAATTATGAAAAATCAAGGAAATGAGGAGGCTAAGAAGGTGAGAAGTGCCGGCGGCGAGACTATGGACCGCAGCAAACTTGTACTTCTGATCATCGGCCTGGTTGTGGCAGCAGTTTTGGTCAGCGGAGTTTGTTATATCCAGCTGAGACCAAGACCAATCCTTGTAGTAACAGCAAACAATGAGGATGGTTCTACCACCAAAAACACTGTAGTTTATAAAGAAGCTATGTACAATATTATGACCGTAGAGGGTCAGTACAACAGTATGAGCAGCCTTTACGAGCAGTACTACGGCAGCACATTCTGGGAGATGGAAAATGTGGACCAGAAGGGAAGAAACGGCCAGCAGGTTGCCAAAAAAGAAGTAATGGATACCTTGAAGCAGCGCGAGGTTCTCTGTATGGAAGCAGAGAAGAATAATGTTTGTCTCACTGCTGAGGACAAGAAAAAAGCAGACGAGACAGTAGCAGAAGCTGTGAAGAACATGACAGATGAGCAGAAGAAGATGGAGGGACTTAGCGAGGATTCTATCCGCCAGTCCGTATACCGTCAGGCTTTGGCAGACAAGTACAAAGATCAGATAATCGCTTCTCTTGGAATCAATGAGGAGGCCATTAAGGCAGGTGTCAGCAAGGCAGATTATCGCCAGTACACCCTGCAGTATTACAGCGTAGACAAGACAACCACCGACGACGAGGGCAACTCTAAGGCTCTTGACGCAGCAAGTTTGGCCAAGAACAAAAAGGCCATTGAGGATGTATATGCAGCAGCCAAGAAGGCTAAGGACTTCACCAAGGACATCATTAAGGATGAGGACAAGGACAACGTAGACGACAGCACTGGTGTAAACTATGCCACAGAGGACTTGTTAGAGAAAGATACAGATTTTATGGACAAGAAAACACGTAAGCAGGTTAAGAAAATGGCAAACGGTAGCATCGCCATGTATGAGACAGATGACGCTTACTATGTAATCAAGATGGTAAATAACAATGACACTGCCGCTTATGACGAGCAGGTTGAGACTGCTATTTCCGAGGAAAAAGAGAGCCAGTTCAACAACAAGTATAAGACTGATATTAAGCCAAATTATACTCTGGAAGTACAGAGCTATTGGAAGAGCCGTGTGACTCTTGGAGGAATTACACTCTCATAATTAGAAAATGATAGAATATTAAAGGATTCAGAATGGAGGAAATCATGGCAAGTGTAAAGAGGATTTATGTGGAGAAAAAAGCGCCATACGCAGTGCGCGCAGGCGAGTTGAAACAGGAGATTAGAAAGTACTTAGACATTAAGGGACTTGAGGAAGTAAGAGTTTTGGTCCGCTACGATGTAGAGGCCCTTTCCGAGGCAACTTATAAGAAAGCCTTGGTTACTGTATTTTCCGAGCCACCAGTAGACAATGTTTACGAGGGAGACTTTGACAAAAAGGATTCTGACCTGGTATTTTCCGTAGAGTATCTGCCAGGACAGTTCGACCAGAGAGCCGATTCTGCCGAGCAGTGTGTAAAACTTTTGAATGAGAAGGAGGAGCCAATTATTCGCTCTGCCACCACCTATGTTTTGTCCGGTGACATCTCAGCAGAGGATTTTGCCCGCGTTAAGGACTACTGCATCAACCCGGTAGATTCAAGAGAGACTGACGAGCAGGTTCCAGAGACCTTGGTTCAGAAGTTTGATGAGCCAGCAGATGTAATCGTATTTGATGGCTTCAAGGATATGGCAGAGGAGGAGTTGAAAAAACTCTATGATTCCTTGGGATTGGCAATGACCTTCAAGGACTTCCTTCATATTCAGAATTACTTTAAGGGTCAGGAGAAGAGAGACCCATCCATGACAGAAATCCGCGTTTTGGATACTTACTGGTCTGACCACTGCCGTCATACCACCTTCCAGACAGAGTTGAAAAATATCAGCTTTGAAGAGGGAGATTACACCAAGCCAATTCAGGATACCTTCAATACTTATAAGAAGGCCCATGAAACTATGTATCAGGGCAGAGATGACAAGTTTGTCTGCCTCATGGACATTGCCCTTTTAGCTATGAAGGAGCTCCGCGCTCAGGGCAAGTTAGATGACATGGAGGTCTCAGACGAGATCAATGCATGTTCCATCGTTGTTCCTGTAGAAATCGATCACGGCAAGGGACCAGAGACTGAGGAGTGGTTGGTATTCTTCAAAAACGAGACCCACAACCATCCTACAGAGATTGAGCCATTCGGTGGTGCAGCTACCTGTCTTGGTGGAGCAATCCGTGATCCATTGTCAGGCCGTGGTTA
>JAILSA010000180.1 GCA_024697885.1 Eubacterium sp.
GTCAAAAGTCCCTTTCCGCCAGAATCCACTACGCCGGCCTCTTTGAGAACTGGAAGGAGTTCCGGTGTCTCATCGAGAACCTCGTTCATGTGCTTGAGAATAATATCCATAAAATCTGCAATATTTTCTGTGTCGTCGCAGATTTCTAAAGCCTTTTCCGCGCCACCTCTGGCCACAGTCAGGATTGTTCCTTCCTTTGGCTTCATAACCGCCTTGTAGGCTGTATCCACCGCCTGGTTAAAGGCCTTAGTCAGAATGTGGACATCCACCTCTTCCTGACCCTTGATTCCCCGGGTAAAGCCTCGCAAAAGCTGGGACAAAATAACTCCTGAGTTACCTCTTGCTCCGCGAAGAGATCCTCCCGAAATAGCCTTACAGAGCTGGTCTACATCAGCCTCCTGGTCTAGTGCCGCTACTTCCCTCGCCGCTGACATGATCGTCATGGTCATATTGGTTCCCGTATCTCCATCCGGTACAGGAAAGACATTCAAATCATTTATCATTTCCTTCCTGGCATCTAGAGCATTCGCTCCCGCCAAAAAGCATTTACGAATATCAGCAGTTTTTAAAGTTTTGATTATCACTTTTTATTCCTCCAAATAGTACAGTTTAGACAAGCCTTAGTTAATAACCCTAACGCCCTCAACACAAACTAAAATCTTGCCAACTTCCATGCCGGTGAACTCCTCTACCTTGTACTTTACATTTTCCACAAGGTTCTCTGCCACAGCAAGGATGCTGACCTCATAGGCAACTATAATATGTAATTCAATCATGAGCTTTCCATCCACTAGAGACACTTCCACTCCATGACGTAAATTATCCTTTTTCAAAATCTTGGCAAAGCCGTCCTTCATGCTGACGGATGCCATTCCCACAACGCCAAAGCACTCCACAGCCGCAGAGCCTGCGTACTTGGCCAAGACGTCCTCATCTACAGAAATCTGTCCCATGCTGGTGTCCATTCGTCCCTTCATATTAACCCTCCGTTCTCTTATACAGATTTTTCTAACATACTTAATCTTATTTTACACCAAAAAAGCCTTTTATACAATAAATCAAAAAGAAAAAACCAGCCAGGCCATAAACACCCAACTGGTTCCTATTATTCTCGTCTCTTGTCTATGCTCTTTCAACCTTTTCAGAACGAAGGCATGAAGTACAAACATACATCTTCTTTGTACCACCGTTTACCTTAACTCTTACAGATTTCAAATTAGATTTCCAAATCTTATTGCTTCTTCTATGAGAGTGGCTGACAGCGTTACCGAAATGTACGCCTTTTCCACATACTGCACATTTTGCCATGAAAAGCACCTCCTTCTGTCTGGAATTGAAGTATTCCTGTATTCCAATTTCTAAAATTCGCTTAGAAAAGTATTATCTCTACACGCGACAACACGACTATTCTAACAAAAAGATATATAGAATGCAAGACTTTTTTTGATTTTTTTGAGGAAAATTTATCACTCCTGGTCAAAATCCTCGGCAATATCTACTTCCGCATCATTTTGGGCCTTCTTTCCCTTCTTGGAGAACTTATCCACAAAATCTGGTACCATGTCCAAAATCTTGGTCATGCCGTCCTGGTTCTTGACATTCACAAGCTTAGAGGAACCGTCCTTGATTACCAAAACTGCGCTTGGCTGGATTTTTCCACCCATTCCGCCACCGCCATTGTTTTTGTTTCCATTTTCCTTGCTTCCCTGGGTAAAAGCTCCCGCTGCTACTCCAAAGCTTACATCCACAAGTGGAAGTACAATGGTTCCATCGTCAAATTTAATGGCATCCCCTACTACCGTCTTGGTGGTAATAAATGCATCCATCCCCTTAAACAGGGATTCTACTGTGTTATTGAAATTGTTTTCAGCCATAATAAGCCTCCTTTATACTTTCTTTTTTTTCATAAATTTCCTATATGCCCTTTGAATGGATTCGTCCCTGTAGAGCCGCAAGACCACAAGAACAAGGTAAATCAACTGCAGACCTCCTGCCACCTTGCCGTAACCTGTCAGCTGACGACGTTCAAAGTCGGGATAGAGATTAACCTTGGGTCCGTAGACCGGCGGAACAATGGAAAAAGCTCCAAACAAATATCCTGTGCTACAGGGATCTCCCGTCCCTATGATAAAATGGCAGGCCAGTTTCCTGGGCAGGAGCTTGACAATAAGTCTTTTGATCTCCTGCAAAATAAGGCCGATGGCCCGCTTATCATTATCATCTTGAATTATATTCATTATATCTGATAGGCTCTTCAATGAAAAGCCTTTTTTAGCCTTCTTTTTTTTCTTGGTCCCCTGGTCCCCATCCTTATCCTCTGACTTTTTTTCAAGGGATTTTTTTCCAGAAGACTTTTTTTCCTGGGGCTTCTCTTCCCCGGCCTCCTCTTCTTTTTTCTTTTCCTTATTCTTGGCTTTTAGGCGAATAAAGCCGATTCTTATGAAAAAATCCTCCTCATTCATCCTTTTTTCAAAGGCAAAAAAACGCAGGAGCCAACTGACTCTGACAGCGTAGGTCTTTGGGCCTTCCTCAGGGGCCTTTAATTCCGCCTGGTAGCGGATTGGCACGAATAAAAGGCAGGCCAGGATGACCAAGAGCAGGCCTAGGATGCACAGAATTACAATTCCTGTGATTTTTAAAATGGTCAAAACCACTGACAAGCTATCACCTACCTCTTTTTCTTCTTTCCTTCCTTGCGTCCATGAAAATTCTTTCTTTCAAACATGGCCCTGGGGTCAAATTCCTCCCGTACACTGGCCTCTTCAAAAATATCCCGGAGGATTTTAATGGCATTTTTCTTGCTGGATGCCAGGCCAAAAATGTAAAGTTCTCTCTGGCGATTGTGGCGAAAAAACATTTCCCTGGTCTCTATGATTTCAAAGAGATTGTCCGGGTTGCCGGCCAGGGTAAGGGCAAAGTAATTCTTCCACAGTTTTTTGGCCTCCACCCTTCTCATGGCCCTTTTTGGGTGCTTGGAGACCTTTTTGTCCATATACAATTTTTCGTACCATCGAATCATGCAGAGTCTCCTATTTCTAATGTAATTGCTATTCCATCATTCCCTCAATCAAGTCTACCACAACCATTTTCTCCGCCTGGTCCTGGCAGTCCATTAAGTTGGTCTCAATGTATTCCATCACCTGGTCTGCCCCCTGAAAAATCATAGGCAATTTTTCCAAAACCTGGCCCATAATAGCCCGGCGGACCGGCTTTTTCACTTCCTTAAACTTGCGGTCCAAGTCCTCAATCAAGAGGTCGCAGGCCTTGTTTACATCCTTATTCTTAAGCTCTGTCTCATCCTCCACCCTCTCTAAGTCAATAAAGAGGCTGTCGGATAGGAGCTTGGTCAAAAGCTCCAGATCCCTAAAGTCTTCCACCAAATCCAAATCCTCAATTTCCTTCTCGTAGGACTGACTGATCTCTGGAAAAACAGACTCTAAGTAGGTAGTTTTTTCCACCCAGGACTCAATCTTTCCCTCAAGGGGCCTGAGAAATTCCTCCTGGTACTGGCCCTGAGCCAGGGATTTCCAAATGGCGGCGCAGGACTTAGTCAACTCATCCTGCCCCAGGCCATGCCTTCTCAAAAGGCACTGGGCATAAATGCCATTGACCAGCTTTTGCATGGAATAATAGTAGTCCGTAATGGCATAAATCCAAAGGCTGGCCCGGTCAAGGCAGGCTCTTAGTTCCTGGAATTTTGCCAGGGAGACATCCTTGTAGTTGGCTTCCTCTAACTTGTTGAAATCCTTGAAAAATTCAGGATATTCCTCTCCCCCTGCCGCCGGCTCATAAATCATGGCCGAGGTTCTCAAAATGTAGAGAAAATCATCTAGGGCAGTCTTTTTGGCTCCCTTGTAGAGGGTCAAGGCCTCTCTTAGGCGGTCGTAAAATTTTGCCTTTGTCATGCGGACAGGAACCTGCCCCATGACCATGCGAATTTTCTCCTGGATCAGTGCCTGGTCCTTATCCGAAAAGAGGAAAAACTTCAGGCGCTGCATAAAATTCTTCTGGTCAAAACACTCAAGGCGCTTGTCCATCTCCGCCGGGTCTAGATATTTTAACTCCATGCGGTTTAGGACATATTCATAGCAAATCAGGCGGTCTGTATAGGCGGTAAAAAAGTCCATTTTTTCTGTGATTTTCTGACGGAGTTTTACCATCTGAGCCAGAATTTTCTCTGTGTCCGCCTCCTCCTTTGCCAGGTCCTTAAGAGCAAAAAGAAGCTTGTCTAGGGACTTATCTCCCTTTCCCTCTTCCACTTCTTCCACCAAAGTGTAGGCAGAAAAGGTCAAATCCAGAGCCCCGTAGGCCCCATAGGCCTCTAGAACCAGATTTTTATAGGCTTCTAGTCCCTCGGCTACATTTTTTCCTCGAATCAAATCCCTTACTACTTGTCTCATTTTCTCTTCTCCAAATTTCATATATTAGTAAACTAAAACCCAACCCTCTCTCCATCTCAGGCCGTCTCTTACATAGGTGTCTGACACAGGCGCGCCGGACAGAACTGGATAAAAGAGGACAAAGAGCAGGAAGGCAATGGCCAAGTAGATCAAAATCCACTTAAACCATTTTTCGTTTTTCTCCCGCAGCCTTACCATAATGTAAACAATCATCATGCAGACAAATGGCACACTAGGGAAGTAGTGGTAGGCGAAGGTACATCTAGGCACCAGCATCCATGGCACGTACTGAACCAGGTAGGCAAAGCTCACAAAGGCCGCCAGTCGGTCCTTCTTGCTAAAGATTCTCCAGAGCATGTAAATAAATGCCGGAATTCCCGCCCACCAGACTAGTGGGTTTCCAAAGGCTGAAATGCCCTCCTTGAGGCCGTTACTCAGGGTCTCGCAGTAATAGAACATTGGCCTGTACATGCCTGGCCACTCATACCAGGTAGAGGAATATGGGTGGGTAGCCTTTAGCTGAGAGTGGTAGGTATACATAGTATGGGCATTCTTGACACACTTGCCCAAAAGCTCAGAAAAGGCCCCCTTGCTGTCCTGTAAGGACTCTGCAATGGTGCGATAAAGGCCGGTAACCGGCTCATTGGTATCGGTTAGCTGGTAATTAAAACGGTCAAAGTTGTTATTGCATCCATCAGAAAATGGTATATAGGAGCAAAGATAAATAGCTCCTGCCACCAGGACAAAGAAGAGGATACAGAACAAGAGGGTCTTAATCAAATTTCCACGAAAAACCTTGATGATATGACTGTGTTCTATTCCCAGGGTCTGTCCCTCTGGCTTTTTCAGGGCCAGTCGGTACTCATAATATCTTCTTCCCATAATATAGAAGAAGTAAAGGCCTAAACCTGCCGCCGCGTAAACCGCCGTCCACTTAGAAGCGCAACCAAGACCCATCATAATGGCGCTGAGCCCCAGTGGAATAAAGGTCTTGTTCAATGGCCTGTCATAAAAGGAGGTCTGGCCGTAGCAGTACATAAAGTAGTACATGGCAATAATAAAGAAGGTACCATATACGTCAATGGTTGCAATTCTTGTCTGGGTAAAATGCATAAAATCAAAGGCAAAGAGGAAGGTCAAGGCCCCTGCAGCCCAGGTTTTTCCCCGGAAAAGGCGTCTGCCAAAGAGGTACATAAAAGGCAGCATACCAATGCCAAAAAGGGTTCCCATAATTCTCCAGCCAAATGGATTCATGCCAAAAATGCGAATTCCCAGGCTTATAATAAACTTACCTAAAGGTGGGTGGGTATTTTCGTAATTGTAAATTCCCTGAGTCATCTCATAGGCCGTTCTGGCATGGTAAATCTCGTCAAAATAAGTGCCTTCCATAAAGGTAGTCTGGTCCATATAGAGATTTTGCTCGTCAAAAAGCTCCGGATAATCATCCTTGTTCACTGGGGTCAAGGTTGCGTTTTGACTGTCCTTAATCACAAGTTCCATAAGGACGCTCTCTGTATTTTGACTGGTCAGTCTCAGGTAGCGGTACTTGTTGGCCAGGTTATAGCCAACCTCTCCATTTACATCCCCCGCCTCTGTCTTTGCCATTTCATTCCAGGTAAAAACAGAACCCGCCTTAACTTCACCAATCTGTTCAAAGTTCTGACCGTCATGGGAAACCTCAGCCATAAAAAGTCTGTCCTCATAGTTTCCAAGGAAGGTGTGAATCATATAAATCTGCTTTTCTGAGCCAAAGTCCAGAAGAATCTGGCCCCCGTTTTCCTCGGTCTGATCCCAGTGGGTCACTGGGGCGCTGGTTTTGCCCAGGTTGGTCAGAGCAATGGCGGAATAAAGAAGGACAATGGCTCCCAAAACAAGGGCGTCTTTTCTGTTGAACTTAGGAATCTCTGTGGAGCCTGTAATTCCTCCCCA
>JAILSA010000214.1 GCA_024697885.1 Eubacterium sp.
CCCTACCCGGGCATCCATGACCTCTTAAAGAGGCTCAGGGCCCAGGGAGTTTTGACTGCAGTGGTTTCCAACAAGGCGGACTACGGAGTTCAGTCCCTGTGCAAGGATTATTTTCCAGGCCTCTTTGACTACGCCGTAGGAGAGAGGGAGGGCATCAGAAGAAAGCCAAGTCCCGACAGCGTCAACGAAGTTTTGAATAAGTTACAAATCAAGAAAAAGGACGCAGTCTACATCGGGGATTCGGATGTGGATTTTGCCACCAGCCAAAACGCCGGCCTGGATGCCATTATGGTGGGCTGGGGATTTCGCAGCGAGAGCTTCTTGCTAAAATGCGGCGCCAAGTTTGTGGTCAAGGACACAGAGGAGGTTTGGAGCCGGATGCAAAAGACCAACCTGACCACCCTCTGTTATATTGAAAAAGACCAAAAGTATCTGATGATGCACCGGACCAAGAAAGAAGGGGACATTAATAAGGACAAGTGGGTTGGAGTGGGAGGCCACTTCGAGCCGGATGAGACCCCAGAGGAGTGCCTCCTAAGGGAGACGAAGGAAGAGACGGGCCTAGAGCTTACCTCCTGGAAACTGCGGGGAATTGTGACCTTTATCTGCGACCGGTGGCAGACGGAATATATGTTTCTCTATACGGCAGATGGCTACGAGGGCAAGATGACAGAATGCGACGAGGGAGACTTAGAGTGGATTGACAAAAAGGCAGTCTACGACCTGCCTCTGTGGGAGGGGGACAAGATTTTCTTCCGACTCCTAGAGGAGCGACAGGACTTTTTTAGCCTCAAATTGAAATATGAAAAAGACCAGCTGGTGGAAGCGGTCATAGAGTAATATTCTCTTAAATGATAGAATTTGTTGGGTTATAATAAGGTAAGGAAAGTAAGGAATTAAAGAGCGAGGTGATTTGATGGAATTAGCGAAGGTAACATCAAAAGGGCAGATTACGATACCGATAGATATTAGGAGAAAACTTGGAATAAAAGAAGGCAGTAAGGTTCTGTTTATAGAAGATGCCGGACGGATCTATATTGCAAATTCCTCTATGGAGGCATTGCGGGAGGCACAGGAGGCTTTTCGGGGAGAGGCAGAAAGAGTTAGCTTGCAGAGTGTGGAGGATGTAGCCGATATGATCAAAGAGATGCAATAGAACAGGTATTAAAAAAAATATAGATTAATCTAAAAAAAGCGGGATGGCAGGTTCGTACACTGTCATCCCGTTTCATATATTCTTTGACTTCTTTTACTAAAAGAAAAACGCAAAAAAATGTTGATTATTAACAAAAAGAAAAAGATTTAGATGAATATGTTATCTAAAATGCACAAAAAATAGACCGAATAAACAGGGATAACGACCGTTTAGACAGGAAGCGTTGATGGCAGAGGAAAAGGCCGATATAATGAATTCATATATATCGTTTCGACTGCGAAAATCGTGTAAAGGAGGGAAAAAAATGAATACAAAAAACATGAAAAAAGTTCTGGCTCTGGCCCTTGGTTTTGTGATGACACTGGGGCTCATGCCGGGTATGGAGACAAAGGTTTTGGCAGCCGGTAAAGTGGCGAGCCTGACGATGAAGTATTATACATATACTTCTTCGGGAGAGAGGACATATGGTGAGTATACGCCGGATGTCAGTGAGTTTACTTCGCTGGATGCAGCGTTTGCGGCAGCCGCTGACAGAACCTATCTTGAAAAAGTAGGAATAGGGGATGATGTAGCTGGCAAGGAGCACCTTACAGCAATTGTGAAACTGCTTGACAACGTGACAATTGCGGAGGGGCAGACTTGTACTGCCAATGGTACGTTTGATCTTGACCTCAATGGCAAGACGATGACGGTGAATGGCACTCTTACCGGGACATCCGATGTGTCACCGGACTGGCCGGCAAGTATTTCAGTAGCCAGTACAAAGCTGGGTACATTTAACAGCAAGGGTAATATCGAAGTTTCCCTCCAGCCGTGGACCGGAGATACATTCAATATTACAGGTGGTCTTGTGAGTGGCTTTTTTGGTATTGACGGGGGAACAGTCAATGTCAGCGGCGGCGAGTTTACCGGAGGCTTTATGGCAAACAACGGCGGAGATGCCGACATCAATCTGACAATTTCGAAAAAAGCGAAGATCAGAGATTTGGAATTTTATGTATATATGGATGAGGACGGCAATCTTGCAGAGGGCACACATAGTATCCACATGACGCTGAAAGGCGGATATTATAATGTGGATCCTTCTTTTTTCCTTAAGTGGGATGAAAAAGACCAGTCTAAATATGTCACCCTCGACACTTCCAAATTAGAGCAGTACAGCAGCCAGACCGACTGGGATGCGGACAGCAGTGTGTATACCTACCGTGTGGTAGATGACAGCGCAGATGAGACTTCGACAACAGAGACATCGTCGTCTGGTACGCAGACATCGACAGGTGATAAGACAACAGGTAAGCAGACTTCTACCGGCACACAGTATTCTTCGGATGTGACTGCTCCGGGCAAAGTAAAGTTATCTTCTGTAAAGAACAGGGCCAAAAAGACTTTGACTGCTAAGTGGAAGAAGACGAGCGGCGCCAAAGGATATCAGGTTCAGTACGCCCTCGACAGAAAATTCACGAAGGGCAAGAAGAGCAAAATTGTCACGAAGACAAGTTTGAAAATAAAAAAATTAAAGAAAAAGAAGACTTATTATGTTCGGGTGAGAGCATATAAGTTAAAGACTAACGGCAAGAAGAAATACGGCGCATGGAGCGCTGTTAAGAAAGTGAAAATAAAGAAATAGAGCAGAACGCCCAGGAAAGGAGAAGCCTATGGTGAAAAGAATGTACAGAATGTTAAAGAGCCTGCTGGTTTTTGCACTGGCAGTATTCGGCCTCTTGTTTGTTGCCGGGGATGCGAAGGCGGAGACAGAGAAGGTCAGCGTGCCGTCGTGGGCACTTGGCCACAGCGAAATGGCGGATACGATGGAGGGCAGTGCGACAGTTACGATGAGCAAACCCAAGTTTAAGGGGGCAAAAGTAATTGTTAAAAGCAAAGACAATAAACCGTATACAATAAAGTTGAAAGGCAAGGTTACGAATCTGCCTGAAAACACGACTGAGGTAGAGTTTTTAATTGGGGAAAAGGAGCCGGACGGAAAAAATTATACAAGAACTTATGTATATACCACCGATGCATCCAATGCGGAGAACGGAAAACTGAAAATTACGGAAGAATTGCAGGGGTTTGATTGGACACCGGTGCCGGGGTCTGTTCTCAAAGTGGGAGTTATAGCCTATGTGCTGAGCGATAACTGTGATGATAAGGGATACAGCAAATGGGTGTCAACGGGATATGATGAATTGTACGATGTGCCGGTCGGCGAGGCTGTGGAAGGAAAGCATAAACTGACTGTGAATCATGTCAATCAGAATAACCGAATGATTGCCTATCAGGAAGTATCTTATCTGGCGGAAGGGGAGAAGTACAATGTACCTTCTTTGAATATAAACGGATATACAGCAAAAAAAGAAGCCATCACGGGGACGATGGGATCTGAAGACATTACTTTGAACTTGGAATATGAGGGTGAAGCAACGACGATTTCCATTGCCTATAAAAGCTGGGGTGATGGCAGTGAACAGGACATTGCGGATGCTTACACGGCAAATGTTAAGGTGGGAGATTCCTACTCGGTGGACTCACCGGATGTAGAGGGATTCCAGCTCAGCGACGGGGATTATTACAAGACGGTTAAGGGCATTGTGCCGGTCGGCGGTGTGTCACAGACCGTTTATTACACAAAGACCAAATACTGGCTGAGTGTCCGTCATCTGGACGAAAATGGAAACGAACTGTATCCACAGGCGGATCAGTACCAGTTCGCGCCGGGTGAAGAGTACTATTATGATGACTCGGATGGATTTTACAGTGCGCCGATCCGGTCGTTTGAAGGATATACACTGGTAAGCGGTGATTACACCGAAAAAGATGTAGAAGATGAGGAAGGTAATGTTACCAAGGTAAAAGTGATTGAGGGTACCATGCCGGAAAAGAATAAGGATGTAACTCTGAATTATGTTCACAATCAGACTTATGTGAACTGCAAGTTTTCTTTTGTGGGACTGGATGATACAGTGACGGCGCCGGAAGGAATACCGGCAGATTTCACGGATCATGTGGATTCGTGGTCGTCATATATGTATGAGCCTCCTGTTATTGACGGCTGGCAGATTGTAAATGATGGTTCTTATTCGAATTATTATGATGCGAGAAAAAATCTGCTGACTGTGCCGGGGGATTCCTGGAATATGCTTCATTCCAGTGAGGAGAATCCTTTCGTAGTGAATTTTGTCTACAAGCAGAAGGTTGACCGCACGATAAGTTATCTCACGGATGATTCGGACAATCCGACAGAAGTTGCTCCGAGTAAGACGGTTACACTTTTGGCGGGGGCGGATAAGGATGTTGAAAATCCGGTAATTGCCGGATATATCTGTTCTAAAGGTGCTACGACAACAATTGAGGCAACCGGTGGCTCGGATGTGACAGCATATTATACACCATTTACGGAAGAAAGTGGTGATAAGATTGTTCAGGGAATTCCGGGCGAAGTGAAGTTTGACACATCTTCATGGAATCCGGAGAGACCGGAGGATGCGTATAAGGCAACTCTCGAGTTTGCATGGACTTCGAACATTGACACGGATGAGGAATCTGTATGGAAGAGCGATTCGTTCAGCGAGGATGCACTGATCTATATCGGCGGCGAATACGCTGGCAAGATGGATGGCAATAAATATTCGTTCTATACGGATGATTCCTATTTCAAGAAAAACCATGATAACTTCAAAGTGACGATCTATCAGCCGAGATCAAAGAACGCATATTATGGCTATGAAAGTGATGTATATGTGAAATCCGAGTGGACGCTGCATTTGCCGCTGAATCCGGTTGAGGCTGAGGAGGATGAAGATAGTATTTGTAAGGTGGTTCCGGCGACAGCGACAGTTACTCCGGCGAATGAGTCACCTCGTACTGCAGGAAATGGTACCTTTGGTTTGACATTTGATGCGGGGACAATATTTGATGAGATCAATGTCGCATGGACACTTGATGCCTCAGATGTGAAAGCGCTCGGGGCAACAGCTATTACAAGAGATCATCATG
>JAILSA010000234.1 GCA_024697885.1 Eubacterium sp.
CCCTACCAGTCCTTTTCCACCTTTGCGGGAAATCCCTACTTTATCTCCCTGCAGGAGCTGGAGAAAAAGGGCTATCTGACCCAGAAGGTCCTGACGGACTACGAGAACAAGCTCAAGGGACCGTCAGTTTTTTACGGGGACCTCTATGAGAGAAGGTTTCCCCTCCTAAAAAAGGCCTTTTGGAACAGCAAGATTGAGATGGACCCCGACTATCAGAAATTCATTCGGGACAAGGAGGAGTGGCTCTCAGACTACGCCCTTTTTATGGCCATTAAGGACAGCAAAAACGGCATCTCCTACCTGGAGTGGGAGGAGGACATCCGCCTGAGAAAGCCGGAGGCCCTTGAGGAATACAGGGAAAAACTGGCCGGGGAGATTAACTTCTATCAATTTTTGCAGTACGAGTTCCACTGCCAGTGGAAGAAACTGAAGGCTTATGCCAACGACCACGGCGTGGAAATTATAGGAGATATTCCTATTTATGTGGCCTTAGACAGCGCGGACACCTGGGCCCACCCAGAACTCTTCCAGTTTGATCCAGAGGGCCAGCCCACCAAGGTGGCAGGCTGCCCGCCGGACGCTTTTTCCGCCACAGGCCAGCTCTGGGGCAACCCCCTCTACCAGTGGGAGGCCCACCAAAAGGAAAATTACGCCTGGTGGCTTCGCCGCATCCAAAATTGTTTTGGCTGGTATGATGTGGTGCGCATTGACCACTTCCGCGGCTTTGATGAGTACTATGCCATCCCTTACGGAGACAAGACAGCGGAGTTTGGGTCCTGGCAGCCGGGACCTGGACTGGAACTCTTTAACGTTCTCAAGGAGGAACTTGGTTCCCTGCCAATCATTGCGGAGGACCTGGGATTTTTGACAGACTCTGTCCGCAAACTCCTAGAGGATACGGCCTATCCGGGCATGAAGATTTTGCAATTTGCCTTTGACGGCACAGGGGAGAGCGACTACCTGCCTTTCCGCTATGAGAAAAATTCCGTGGTCTACACGGGAACTCACGACAACACCACCACCCTGAGCTGGTGGCGAGAGATGCCAGAAGAGGGCAAGCGACAGGCCAGAGCCTATATGAACGTCCCTAAGCGGACTAGCGCCAAGAAAATGGTTTGGAACTTTATCCGCCTGGCCATGTCTAGTGTGTCCGACCTCTGCATTATTCCAATTCAGGATTATCTGGAGCTCAGCAAGGAGGCCAGGATCAACACCCCATCCACCCTGGGTGGAAACTGGACCTGGCGCATGGAAAAAAATGCCATGACCGACCACTTATGTCAAAAAATTTATGAGATGACAAGGGACTATGGACGGCTGAATTTGGAGGATAAAAAACGTTAGAAAATGGCTTTTTTTCGCTATTTTTCTTGACAAAATGGCCAAAAAAGAGTATATATAATAGAGTAGGTTATTTAAATCTAGCATATAATTTTTTTTCGAGGAGGATATAATCCATGAATAAGACAGATTTAGTAGCAGCTATGTCTGAGAAAACAGGTTTAGCAAAGAAAGACGCTGAGGCAGCTTTGAAAGCATTCATCGAGACAGTAACAGATGAGTTGAAAGCAGGCGAGAAAGTTCAGTTGGTAGGTTTCGGTACATTTGAGGTTGCTGAGAGAGCAGCTAGAGATGGTATCAACCCATTGACAAAAGAGCCAATGCACATTCCTGCAACTAAAGCACCTAAGTTCAAAGCTGGTAAAGGTTTGAAAGATACTATTAACAAATAATTAGTTTTTTGAATTTAGACTTGAATTTCACCCTCTTGTTTTTCGGCAAGGGGGTGTTTTTTTAGGAGGAAAAAATATGAGACTGGACAAGTACTTAAAGGTGTCCCGCCTGATTAAACGGCGGACAGTGGCCAACGAGGCCTGTGACGCCGGACGAATTTTTATTAATGGCAAGGTGGCCAAGGCTTCCACCAAGGTCAAAGTAGGGGATGTTATTGAGATTCAATTTGGAAATCGCACCAGCAAGGTGGAGGTTTTGAGCATCGAGGAGACCTATAAAAAGGAAGAGGCCAGGGAATTGTATAAGAATTTATAAAATACCCCCTTGAAATTCCTTGAAAAAACCCATATAATTAAGGTACTACCGTGATAGAATGTATGTCCTGAATTGGGCAGTGGGAAAAAAGGAGGGTTTCTTTTGGCAAAGAAGACAAAGAAACGTAGGACAAGTTTATATTTAGTAATGCTTGTGGTTGGCCTGTTTGCCGGAACCCTGGTAATTCACGGAATCAACTTGCGATCCGATGTGAAGAAGCTTCAGGCCCAGCAGACAGAGCTCAAGGCTCAGAAGAAGGCTCTTCTCAAGGAGAAGGAAGAGATTAAGGTGCAGTCCGAGTACATGAAGACGGACCAGTACATTGAGGATGTGGCCAGAGAGAAGTTTGGTTTGGTCTATGACAATGAAATCATCTTCAAGGCGGCTGACGGCATCGATGACAATGAATAAATAAGAAATGACAGGTGCGATGAAAAGTCGCACCTTTTTTATTTTTTTAGAGGGGAAAGGAAGGGGATTATGAATCGACCAAATGCAGAGATTTTGAACAAGATGAGGAGGGAACTCAACCAGGCGGATGACGGTCTTGAGAGGATTGTTGCCATCAAGGAAAAAAAGGAGCAGGAGATTTTGACTGCCGCCAAACCCTATAGGGAGAGTGTGTCGGACCTTTTGACCAAGGAGGGGGATATGAAGGCCACGGTCCTTCTTAGGTCCATCAGCCAATATCTGAGCCAGCAGGAATTCTACCAGAGGGTGGACCAGTACTACCACCACTACCACCAGGAGATTGAGGACCTGCTAGAGGCCACCAAGGTGGCTGAGAGCGGCTTTAGCTGGATTTTTGCTTCTGGCTCAGCCAAGGAGTCGGCCTGTCAGGCCTTCGATCAGATGTCGGCCCTCTATAAAAGCGACTACCTAGAAGAGGCGGGCAAGCTCCTGAGTCAGGGCCAGAGGGGACGGATTCTAGGCGGACAGGTCTCCCCTTGGGAGGACTTCCAGGCCAATCCTGCCTCTTATTTTGCCCTCTTAGAAAGGCTTTGGGACGGGGAGGACAAGCTGGGTGCCACAAGTCAAGTCATGGATGCCAGGAAGAAAATCACAGGAGACCTGTCGGACCAGCTCTTAGAGGAGATTGACGGCCTAGAACTTAACCTCTCCCTCCTCCATGTGAATTTGCGTAACTACCAGACTTTTGGAAGCAAGTATATTCTCCATCAGAAGAAGGTGCTTTTGGGGGACGAGATGGGACTGGGCAAAACCATGCAGGCCATCGCCGCCTTTTGTCACCTGGCAGCAGAGGGAAAGAAGCACTTTTTGGTGGTCTGCCCCCTGAGTGTTGTGGTGAACTGGACCAGGGAGGTGGAGTCTAACAGCGACCTCAAGACCATTGAGATTTACAGCCAGGGAAGGGACCAGGAGATGGCCCAGTGGGTGGCTGAGGGCGGCGTGGGTATTACCACCTTTGAAACCCTCAACAAGGTGCCCCTGCCGGAGGGGGCTCTAGCAGACATGCTGGTGGTGGACGAGGCCCACTATATCAAAAATCCCAAGGCCCAAAGGACCATGTCTGTCATGGCAGCAGCCCAAAAGTCTGAGAGAATCCTTCTTATGAGCGGAACTCCTATGGAAAATAAGGTGGAGGAAATGAACTTTTTGATTTCCCTCCTCCAGCCGGACATTGCCAAGCAGGTGGCCAATATGACCAGCCTGGACAAAGCGAAGAATTATCAAAAAATCATTGCCCCAGTCTACTTGCGAAGGGTGAGGGAAGATGTGCTCAAGGAGCTTCCTGAGCTGATTGAAAAGGAGGAGTGGGGGATTATGAATTCGGAGGAACTTGCCTCCTACCGGGATGCCCTGAGTGAGGACAACTTTATGGCGGCCCGCCAGCTGTCCTGGAACCTGTCCGACATGTCAAAGTCCACCAAGGCAGAGCGCATGATGGAGATCGTGGAAGAAATGGTGGACCAGGGCCGCAAAATCATTGTTTTCTCCTACTTCAAAAATACCATGGCCCGGGTGGCCTCCCTTCTAGGCCCCCGCTGCGCCGGCATCATCGACGGCAGCGTGGCAGCAGGAGACCGCCAGGGAATCATCGATGCCTTTGGCCAAAACCCAGACACCCCTGTTTTGGTGGCTCAAATTCAGGCGGCGGGAGTGGGCCTAAATATCCAGGCCGCCAGCGTCATCCTCTTTTGCGAGCCCCAGCTCAAACCTTCCATTGAGACCCAGGCTGTGGCCAGGGCCTACCGCATGGGCCAAACCAGGTCTGTCCTGGTCCACCGCCTCCTTATGAAGGACAGCGTGGATGAGAGGATTATGTCCATCCTCTACGAGAAGACCAAGCTCTTTGAGGGCTTCGCTGACGAGTCCATTATGGGAGATAAGAATTTAGAGGCCCTGGGAGATGCGGCTGGAGATCAGACCCCTAGTCAGTCCAGGGAGGAAACCATGTCCGAGGAAAAAATTTCAGCCACCATAATGGAGGAGGAGAAGGCAAGACTTGGGATTTAGGGGGAGAAGTACGGACTAAACTCACTCACCCACCAAAACAGAAATAAAGAACCGGCAAACAAGGAAAAGAAGAGTTCCGCGGTAGCGAGACTTAGTATACGGACTAAACTCGCTCACCCACCAAAACAGAGACAAAGAACTGGCAAACAAGAAAAAGAAGAGTTCCGCCAGCGAGAGACTTCAAGGCGAATGCCTTGTGTCTCGAGTCGGTAGAACTCTTCCACCCTATACCTTCCTAACTCCTGACTTCTTCAGGAGTTTTTTGTATACTTTTTTCTTGCTTGAAGGTAGGTAAAATTTGGCTTTTTTCTTGATTTGGTAAAAAGCTTTTTTGCCAATCTTCTTAATCTTCTTGCTCTTGATTTTTATGATCGAGAGCTTCTTTCGTTTGTAAAAGGCCTTGGCCTCTATGGTAGTCACATTGGAGCCAATGGTTATTTTCTTTAATTTTTTGCACTTGGAAAAGGCTTTCTTTCCAATGGCTGTAATCCGATAGGTCTTACCTCCGTATCCCACAACCGATGGAATCACAATCTTTGTTCCTGTCTTTTTGTTGAATTTTTTGTAGGTGACAGTGTCCTGACCTGTGACGGTGTAGGTGGTCCATCCCTGGCGGAAGCTAGTTCCCACAGGGAGATAGCTTGTCAGGCCCGAGGTGTCAGTGGAAGTCACTGGGCTAGAGCTTGGACTGGTTGTCTGAGCCACTAGGGAATTAGTGGTAGATGTGGCTGCGGCGCTTGCTTTTGGAAGGCCAGATGAAATGTCTATGACCTGGCTAGTAGGGCTAGGACTTGCGGTGGCAGCTGTGGTAGCTGTAGGACTAGCTGTTGCTGTGGTAGCAGGCGTTGGGCTCGGGGTTGAACTTGGGGTATAAGCTGTTTTGTCCCAAATTGCATAGCATGTGTATCCCTCAAAAGGCAAGGTGTTATCGGTAAAATAATAACATCCGCTGAAGGATAAACAGGCCCGATTGAGGTAATCATAAACAGTGTCATCTTCTATGATCAAATGCAACCGGTTATTTGGGGCGCAGGCCTTATAAACTGCCTGGTCCAAAAACTCAATGGCAGAACTCGGGCTATTGACATTGCTGCTGTTGGCCGCAGCGCTATAGACTGTGTAGTAGGAATAGTCGTCGGTGTCATTGAGGGTAGGCAAATCATAGAGCCAGTCCGCCCCGGACTGGTCGCTGGTATCGGCCTGGTGGGTCTGGATAAACTTGCTGGATTTCAGGGCGAAGTAGGTATATGTGGTTACCTCTGTAGGATGCTTGGCTCCTATATCGTCCCAGGTGACATCCATACAGGAATAGGTGGAGCTCCCGTCAAAGGACACCAGGTTCCAGGCGTGGCTGCCGCCGGAGGCAGTGCCGGCTGTATAGACATTGGGAATGCCAAGAACGTTGAGAACATAGGTCATGGTCTCAGCGTAGCACTGGCAGACACCCCGCTTGTAGTCGTCGGACATGGCCCCGAGAATGGAGTGGGCCCAGAGTTCCGATTCTGGTGTGGTATTGGAGCTGTCAGTATAGGCGTAGTCGATTTGGGACACCAAAAGGTCGTGGACAATCCGGACCTTTTCGTAGTCAGAGGAGGCGCCTTGGCAGGCTGCCTTGTACTGGTCAAGGCTGTCAGATATTTCCTCATAGTAGGCCTGGCGAACACTTCCGCTGGCATAGGCACTGTCCATAATTACGCCAATGTTAGTAATCTTGCTACTGCTTCCTCCGTAATAAAAAGAAACATCTAACCAATAAAATTCCGGGTGGTCATTAGAAAAGGCGCACACCACCTCATAGACCTGGTCGATACTGGACAGTGATTGGTCTATCTCTTTTTCGACAAGAGTAGCGCTGGCCCCCACGTAATAGCCGCTGTCGTTCGGAGAAACATCCTCGCCACTGCAGGCTATCTTCTGGGCAGACTTCAGAAGCTTGTTGTAGGCATTTTGCTCCTTTGAGGTCAACTGTTGGTAGCCGTAGTCTCCCCCGCCGTCCGCGATATAAGAAGGAAGGGAGGAAGATTCCCCGCTGTTATAGAGGCCAAGGCTGCCGGTGGAGTAGAGAGACTGGGTCTCATCCTCTTCAAGGGAGCCTAGGCAGGTGAGCTTTAGGCAGTCGCCTGTGGGATAGGAGGCTGGGCTTTCTTGGGCCTCCTGCGTGGTGCTGCTTGCCTGACTACCTATTGCGGAAAATCCATCTAAAGATGTAAGTAAAAGGGCGGTGGAAAGTAAAATTCCCCAAAATTTCTTTTTCATAGGCAGTCCTCCTTGTGGGAAAAAATTCCCTAGTATCTTGTTTCTACATAAAAGCCGTCAGCTTGTAGTTCTGATTTTTTGATTTTTCGTCCCCAGTGGACAGAAGAATTGTAATTTCCCTCCACCACGGTCAGGGTATTACCCTTTTTCTTTAGGACCATGACGGAGTGGTAGTTCCCGATTCGCACATGGTCTCCCGACTTGATTTTGGCGAAGGAGTGGTGGCGCTTGACCTTGGTCTTTTTGCCAAAAATCTTGTCGCTAATGCGGCCTACCAGGGCCACGCAGCCGTAGCACCGGGTGTAAATCACCTTCCAGAGATAGTACTTGGAATTGGTCCAGGATTTGCCCTCGGGATATTTTTTCTTGAAGGACAAAATTTTCTTTCGAACCATGGCCTGGGTATATTTCTTGCAGACCTTAACCTTGCAGGTGAAGGTTTTGCTGATGGTGGTACACTTGGCCTTGATGACAGCGGTTCCCGCCTTTTTGGCCTTGACCTTGCCCTTTTGGCTGACGGTGGCTACCTTCTTGTTGGAAGAGGACCACTTGATCTTGCCGGTGTAATTCTTCACAGATAGGGTCTTGGTCTTTTTTACCTTGAGCTCAATGCTCTTGGAACTTATGGCAGGGCTGGCTGCCGTCGGAGTAGGTGAGGGACTAGGGCTGGCACTTGGCGACAGAGACATGTCCGGGTACATGGCCATAAGGTCATCGAGGGAGATAGTATAAGCTACTCCGTTGTCCGGTGTGTAGGTTACATAACCCTCGCCAGTGGCGGTTACGAAAACATAAAGGGTCCCCTGAAATTGGTCGGTGCTCTGATACCACTGAATGGAACGGCTTCCGTCGTCGTATTCATGGATGAGATATTCCACCCCGTCCTGGGTATAGGTGTATTCTGTCTCCGCCTTGACTGTCGTGGCCGGCAGGCCCACAGGAACAATCAGGCTGAGAATTAAGAGTAGCAAAAACAGCTTGTTTTTTTTCATAGAAAAAACCCCCGTGCACGGGCAAAAATTGCCCTTATTTTAAATTATTTTACTTGCCTGATATGGCAAAAGATCACAATAATTATATCATTTTTGAAAAAAAGGGTAAAGAAAGAAAGAGAGCTTCAAGAGAATTATTATTGACAAGTATATTGAAAAATAGTATCATTGAAAATAATAACAGTTCCTAGTTTTTTAAGGGCATATGGAGGGGTGTCATGGCAAGCTTGAATTATAGCAGACAACGTGAAGCTGTGCTCAGGTTCATGAAATCAACCAAGACCCATCCCACCGCGGAGCAGGTTTATAAGGCGGTGCGGGAGGATTTTCCCAAAATCAGCCTGGCAACCGTTTACCGTAATCTGAATTTGCTGGTGGAACACGGCCAATTGAGGAGACTGAACAGTGGGAACGGGGTGGATCATTTCGATGCCGTCCTGACAGCTCACAATCATTTTGTCTGTCGCCAATGCGGCAGAATGTTTGACCTGGAGGCTCAGGTAGAGGTCCAGGTGGAACCCACATCACTGGAGGGATTTTCCGGAGAGATGGAGGAGTACCAACTTTTCTTCTACGGAATCTGCCAGGAGTGTAAGAAGTAGAGATTCATATTATATTGAGAAAAGGAGATTTAAGCCTATGAAAAAGTTTGTTTGTAGCGTATGCGGTTATGTACACGAGGGAGATCAGCCACCAGAGAAGTGTCCAGTATGTGGAGTTGGTCCAGACAAGTTCAATGAGATGAAGGAAGATGCCAGCTGGGCAGCAGAGCACGTAGTTGGTGTGGCTCAGGGTGTCAGCGAGGATATTATTGCAGACCTTCGCTCCAACTATGAGGCAGAGTGTTCTGAGGTAGGAATGTATTTGGCTATGGCTCGTGTGGCTCACAGAGAGGGATATCCAGAGATTGGTATGTACTGGGAAAAGGCTGCCTTCGAAGAGGCAGAGCATGCTGCTAAGTTTGCAGAGCTTCTGGGAGAGGTAGTGACAGATTCCACCAAGAAAAATCTGGAGATGCGCGTAGAGGCAGAGCGCGGCGCTACTGCTGGAAAGACAGATTTGGCTAAGCGTGCCAAGGCTGCGAACCTGGATGCAATCCATGACACCGTTCATGAGATGGCCCGCGATGAGGCTCGACACGGCAAGGCTTTCGAGGGACTTTTGAAGAGATACTTCGGATAAAAAAATTGTTAGTGCTCAGCACCTTTTTTGTGTATAAATTAGGGAGACTTTCTTTTTTGGGAGGAATGTCAGCACTAGATAAGTATAATAAAACAAGAAGAGGCCAACCAGAGAGAGACTTAGGTGCGCATGCACCTCGTCTCGAGTCGGTTGGACTCTTCCTGTTTTTAGACTTTTATTGGGGAGACAAGACCTACAAACGAATCATGAGATTGTTCATGGAAAGGTTGTAGGTGTATTTGATTTTTTTGGCAATTTTAAATACCATGCGGATTCCAAAGCCGGAACTTAAGTCCGGGTCGGTGTCCTGGTCGTGATATTTTACCGGATTGAACTCGTGGCAGTTGTCCCGGATGCGCAGGAGCCAATTGCCGTCCTTGTGGGTCAGCTTGAGGGAGATGTAGTTGTCCTTGCCCTCCTTGAAGCCAAACTTCAGGGTGTTGTTTGCCATTTCCTCAATGCAGACGGAGATGTACATGGAGGTCTTGGAGTCCCCGGATTTTCTATTGCAAAATTCCGAGGCGGACCGGGAGGCGTCGGCGGATTCCTGGTAGGACCGAACTTCCATTTCCCAGGTATCCTCCTCGCTGACGCCAAAGTCCTCGTCTAGCATGGCGAAGGTGGAGGGTTTTAGATTCACAGCTTTGTTCTTTTTCCAAACGATTATGGCAATCATGAGAAGGACGCCTAATTCTCCCAGAGGATAGCAGAGCCAGACCCCGTTTGTCCCCAAGAATGGTGATAAAAGCAGGGCAAAAATAGCCAGTCCACCGAAGTTTTGCATGAAGGCAATGACCTGGGCCAGTCGCATTTTTTCAATGCCCTGATAGTAGTTTTTCAGGGAGGCATTGAGGACGCATGGCACCAGGGAAAAGGCGAAAATCCTGGTTCCCGTGATGGCCATTTGGGAGATGATTGGCGGCTGGTCCCCGGAGATGAAAAATCCCACCAAAATCGGTGCCAGGGCAATGACCACAACCATCATAATCAAATGGGAAAAAACGGAAAAACGACTGGACACAGAGACCAAATCCTGTAGCTCTTTTCGGTCGTCTTCCCCGTAGAAAATCCCCGCCAGCATCAGGGTGACGGAGGTGATTCCAAAGAGGATGGAATAGCTTAAGTTAATAATATTATTGAGAATGGAGTAAGCGGCTACGGCGTCGTTTGCTCCTGTTTTTGCCAGGAGGTTGTTGAGGAGGAAGGTGAGTAAAACTGATCCTGTCAGGTTAATAATAGTAGTAGTTCCGTTGACCAGAACATGGATGATATAGATTTTTTTCACAGCTCTCCAGCGGAACTTAAAGACGGACCGCTTGCTCAGGAAGTAGGCCAGGCCAATGAGGATGGCCAGGTAGTAGCTGAGGCTAGAGGCAAGTCCCATACCGAACATGCCCAGGTGGAAGATTTTTACATTTAAAAAGTCTAGGACGATGTCGGTGACAGTCATAGTTAAGACCGCAGCCACCAGTCGAATTCTCTCCCCCGTAAATTGCATAAAGGGAATCATGACCATGGCAAACATGACGCCGGGGGCTCCGATAATAAAGCCCAGGAGATAGTCCTTGGTTCCCTGAAATACCGTGTCATCTCCTGCGGCACCCAGGAAGGAGGCCAAAGGCCCACGGAAAAAAACTACCAGAAGGACAAAGAAAAAGCCAGCGGTCACAGACAGGACGGTAGCCACGGAAAAGTAGGCATTGGCCACCTTGTTTTTGCCGCTGCCAAGGGCGTTGCTGCAGACCACCTGGGTTCCGTTTGACAGGGTATTTGCCACGGCGGAAACCAGCAGGATTAAGGGGTTGGCAAAGCCGTAGGCGGCAATGGCCCTGGCCCCGAGAAATTGTCCAATCATAATACTGTCAACCAGCATGGTCAGCATGACAGCCATGGCTGAAACCACCTGAGCTAATAGCATTTGCTTGAATAGTTTTTTTACCATAAAAAAATCCTCCCAAAATGCGTATAAAATGCGTATATAAAAAGTGTAACACAAATTGAGAGAATCTTACAATGTTTATTCCGATAGACTAAAGTCCTGGCTTACTTTTGATTTCCCAGGGCCTCTAAGAGTTCCTGGCTGGTTTTGTAGTTTGTCCCCTTCCATTGAAACCCTGTGGAGGTCTGGTCAAAGGCCTGGTCTCCCACCTGGATCAGACTGTCTGGCAGGGTCAGATTTTTGAGGGATTGGCAACCCAGAAAGGCCTTTTTTTCAATATAAGCCAGGTCCAGGGAGAGATTTACCTCTGTCAGGGCCTTGCAGTAAATAAAGGTGGAGGCCGGCAGGGTCTTTAGGCTGCCCTCAAAGGTTACCCGCTCTAGACTCAGGCAGGACTCAAAAACTCCAGTGCCCATGGAGACCAGTTTCTCGGGAAGATGGGCCTCCTTGAGGGATTGGCAGCGGTAGAAGACGGAGTTGCCTATGTCTACCAGGTTCTTGCTAAAAGTCACAGAGGTCAGCTTGGTGCAGTCGTGGAAGGCTCCAGAGGCCAGACTTGTGACCGTGGATGGCAGCTGGATGGAGGTCATCTTTTTACAGGAGCCAAAGCAGTCAGACCCGATGGCTGTGATCTTGTATTTTTTCTTCTTGTAGCGGAAGGTTTTTGGCACCTTGACCTGACCCTTGGTGGAGATTCCCGCCTTCTTTCGCAGGGCCTTGGTCAAAACCACCTTCCTTGCCCCCTTGGCTTTTTTTACCTTGACCTTAATGATGTAGTGCTTAGAACCCACAGTGGCCCGGATTTTGGCCTTGCCCTTTTTCTTGGCCTGGATCACCAGCTCCCCGTAGCTGATTCGGCAGCTCAGGGAAACTTTTTTTTGACCGGAAATCACCTGCCAGGAGGTCAGATTGTTGCCGTTATTACGCAGGGTAATTAGGCTGGTGTCCCCCGCCCTCATAGTAAGATTTTTCTTGCTGAGACAAGGTGCCTCCTTGGCCGCTGCTTTTAGGGGGAAAAGACTGCCCGCCACAAAGAGCAGGAAAAAAGTCCCCTTAGTCCATCTATTTTTCATGGAAAACCTCCTTATGTTTGTCCTTTATAAAAAATATTCTAGCATAAAAAAAATCATTTACAAGGCAAAGACATTCTTGAAGAAGTTTTCCAATTGTGATATACTTTAGACTCGAGTATCGTGTATCACTATGTTCCGATACTTGTTCTGAGAACTTTCACGGGGTGTAGTTCTCGCAAAGAAGTTTTTATGTAAAGGAGACAAAGTAAAAATGAACAACAAAGCAAAGGGCGTATTGCAAATTCTCTTGGTTCTTGTTTTGATTGCAGCATTTGCCTATGTGGCAGTGGCAGGAATCGGCAGCGCTCACAAAGGAAAAGCAGAGAATATCCGTTTGGGATTGGACCTGAAAGGTGGAGTCAGTGTAACCTATCAGGCAAATAAGGCAAATCCTACGGAAGAGGAAATGGAAGACACCAAGAGCAGAATGCAAAAGCGTATTGAGGATATCAGTACCGAGGCTGCTGTTTACCGCGAGGGTGAAAACAGAATCACAGCTGATATTCCAGGTGTAACAAATTCTGCAGAGGTTTTGCAAAGACTTGGTAAGGCCGGATCTCTTCAGTTCGTAATGTACGAAAAGCTGAAAAAAGTATCCGATGAGTCTGTCAGCGGAGTGGCAGCTGGAACTTTAACCGGTTCTTCTATTGCTACTGACGAAGCAAGTCCTTCCGAAGGCGATTACGTTACCTTTGATGAAAAGGATATCGAGTTGGATGGTTCCTATATTAAGGATGCTGAGGCAACCACAAATCAGGACCAGACCACAGGTGCTAGTGAAAATGTTGTTTTGGTTAAATTTAACAGCAAGGGAGCTAAGAAGTTTGGCGACCTTACTGGTGAAAATGTAGGAAATCAGTTGGCGATCGTTTACGACGGACAGCTGGTATCTGCCCCAAGAATCAACGAGGCAATTACTGGTGGAGAGTGTACAATCTCCGGTGGCTTCGAGGAGTTCTCTGAGGCAAGTGATTTGGCTACTACTCTTCGTATCGGTGCCCTTCCACTGGAGCTCACCAATATTCACGACAATGTAGTAGGAGCTACTCTTGGTGCCAACGCACTGAGCACAAGTTTGACAGCTGGTGTTATCGGTTTGATTCTTGTAATCATCTTTATGATTGTTATGTACAGACTGCCAGGTGTGGCTGCAGCCATCGCCTTGATTTTCTATGTAGGAGCAATGCTTCTCACATTGAATGTATTGAATGTAACCCTGACCTTGCCAGGTATCGCAGGTATTATCCTGAGTATTGGTATGGCCGTGGATGCTAACTGTATTATCTTTACCCGTATCCGCGAGGAGTTGACCACAGGTAAAACGGTTCACTCCGCTATTAAGCTTGGATTCTCCAAGGCTCTTTCCGCCATCGTGGACGGAAACATTACAACCCTGATTGCAGCCTTCGTGCTCTACCTCAAGGGTTCTGGTACTGTTAAGGGATTTGCTGAGACCCTGGCAATTGGTATTATCCTTTCCATGATCACAGCACTTTTGGTAACTCGTCTTTTGATGGAGGCCTTTGCCGCATTGGGACTTACTGATGTGAAGTTCTACGGAACCATCAAAGAGAGAAAGACCATCGACTTTATTGGAAACTGGAAAAAGTATGTTACTATTTCCGGTATCGTATTTGTTCTTTGCATCGCTGGTTTGGCTTTCAATGCCAGCAAGGGATCTATCCTGAACTACAGCCTTGACTTCATCGGTGGTACTTCCACAGCAGTTAACCTGCCAGAGAACAAAGCAATCACAGATGCAGACAAGGAAACTGCACTTGATATTGTAAAGGACAGCACAGGTTTGGAGGGTGAGGTTTCCACTTCTTCCGACAACGGTGTTAACAAAATTACAGTCCGCACTACTGCATTGTCAGAAGACCAGGCTGAGGCAGTTCGTACAAACCTTTCTACATCCTTTGGAGTAGACAAGGGAAATGTTGAGTCTGAGACCATCTCTGCTTCTGTCAGTGATGAGATGAAGACCAATGCTGTTGTGGCAACTCTGATTGCGGCAATCTGTATGCTGATTTATATCTGGATTCGTTTCCGCAAGCTCAGCACAGGTGTCAGCGCCGTATTGGCCCTGGTACACGATATCATTACCGTATTTACTGTATATGTAGTATTTAGCCACTTCATTCAGGTAGGTAGTACCTTCATCGCATGTATGCTGACCATCGTAGGTTACTCCATCAACGATACCATCGTCGTATTCGACCGTATCCGTGAGAACCGCAAGAAGGCATCTGCTCGTACACCATTAGCTGAGACTATTAACAAGAGTATTACAGAGACCCTGTCTCGTTCCATTAACACATCCGTAACTACCCTTATCATGGTAGCAATTTTGGCAATCCTGGGCGTAAGCGCAGTTCGCCAGTTCGCTATTCCAATGATCGTAGGTGTAATCGCCGGATGTTACTCATCCATCTGTGTAGCATCTCCACTCTGGTATTTGCTCTCAGGAAAAGGTGAGAAAAATGTACAGAAGGGTGTTACCTATTCCAAGAAAAAATAATTTGCGGTAGAAATGCCGGGGAGGACTTTGAACAATGCCAAAGAAACAGGGCTTGCGTTCAAAGAAAAAAAGATTAAAACA
>JAILSA010000252.1 GCA_024697885.1 Eubacterium sp.
TGTCTTCACTACTTGTGTACAGGGAGATAAATTGTCCCGGCACTGCATCGGCGGCAATCTCTGGGGCCTCAAGCCACATAGAGTAAATGCCCTCTTGCAATTTTTCCAGGGATTTTACCCCGGCCATGCACTGAATCTTTGCCATCCTTAACTCCTTCCATCTATGCCTTTTCTTCTATGAATCTAAAAAATGCTGTTAATGTCCTCGCGCATGTCAATTACTGCCTGGCGAGAGGCATCGGCATAATTCTTCTCGCCAAAGCTTGCATACTTGTCCTGCTTATAGGCACAAATAATTCCACGAGAGGAGTTTACAATGGCTCCCAAACCGTCCTCGTTAAAGTATGGTTTCAGGCCATCTGCTGTTCCTCCCTGAGCGCCGTAGCCAGGCACTAAAATATAGGCCTTAGGCATGATTTTGCGAAGGACCTTGCCCATTTCTGGATAGGTGGCACCCACTACGGCACCTACTGCGCTGTAGCCAGACGTTCCAACCACATCAGCCCCCCACTTGTCAACATAGGCTCCAACCATTTCATAGAGAGGTTTTCCCTCCACTTTCTGATCCTGGAATTCTCCAGAGGATGGGTTAGAGGTCTTTACCAAAACAAAAATTCCCTTGTTCTCTTCCTTGCATACATCCACAAAAGGCTTTACACCGTCTGTTCCCAAATATGGGTTGACTGTGACAAAATCCTCATTGAAGCCGTAGCACTTTGTGTTTCCGATGGTAACGCCTCCCAGGTGTCCCTTGGCATAGGCTGTTGAGGTGGAACCAATGTCTCCACGCTTTACGTCGCCAATTACCACCAGGCCCTTTTCCTTACAGTAATCTACTGTCTTTTTGAAGGCCTCGAGTCCTGGCAGACCAAACTGCTCATACATGGCAACCTGTGGCTTCACAGCAGGAATCAAATCATAGCAGGCATCAATAATTCCCTTGTTGTACTCCCAGATAGCAGCACCTGCTGCCTCTAGAGTCTCTCCCTGGTTCTTAATGGCCTGGTCCAAAATATAGGATGGCACGTAGTCAATGTTTGGGTCCAAGCCCACTACGATAGGTGCATTTGTTTTTTTAATATTGCTGACAAGCTGATCAATCATATTTTTCCTCCTTCTATAGGTAAAAATTTTATAGTTTATCCAACGAAAGGCTGCCTCTAGAGGCAACCTTTCTAAAGCACATATTAGCTCATATTTACTTGGCTGTGAGATAGCCCTTTGCTTTCAAAAGCTCTGCCATAAGAAGGGCTCCACCAGCGGCTCCACGAACTGTGTTGTGAGACAATCCCACAAACTTCCAGTCAAAGAGGGAGTCCTCTCTGAGTCGTCCGATGCTGACGCCAAATCCATTCTCATAATTTACATCCATAGTTACCTGAGGGCGGTTATCCTCCTCTAAGTACTGGATAAAATGCTTTGGTGCATTTGGAAGGTTAAGCTCCTGTGGTGCTCCCTTGAAGTCGCGAAGGGCTTGTACCAACTCTTCCTTTGTCACCTTCTGCTTGAAGTTTACAAATACTGCTGCTGTATGTCCGTCCAGGATTGGAACACGGATACACTGACTGGTAATCTGTGGAGCCTCTGCAGGAATAATCTGTCCGTTCTCCACCTTACCCCAAATACGAAGTGGCTCTTTCTCGCTCTTCTCTTCCTCACCACTGATAAATGGGATGATATTGTGCTCCATCTCTGGCCAATCTTTGAAGGTTTTTCCTGCACCGGAAATAGCCTGATAAGTAGTAGCTACTACCTGAGTTGGCTCGAACTTCTTCCAGGCAGTAAGTGCTGGTGCGTAACTCTGAATAGAGCAGTTAGGTTTTACGCAGATAAATCCTCTTGTGGTTCCAAGGCGCTTCTTCTGTGCCTCGATTACCTCAAGGTGCTCAGGGTTTACCTCTGGCACGATCATTGGTACATCTGGTGTCCATCTGTGAGCGCTGTTATTAGATACCACAGGGGTCTCTGTCTTAGCATACTCTTCCTCGATTTTCTTAATCTCTTCCTTAGACATATCCACTGCGCTAAAGCAAAAATCAACTTCGCTTGCCACAGCCTCTACATCGTTCACATTCTTTACAATAATATTCTTTACAGCTTCTGGCATTGGTGTCTGCATTTTCCATCTTCCGCCAACAGCCTCTTCGTAGGTCTTACCTGCGCTTCTTGGGCTGGCTGCAATTGTCACAACCTCAAACCAAGGATGATCCTCCAAAAGAGAGATGAATCTCTGTCCCACCATACCAGTACCACCAAGGATACCAACTCTTAATTTATCACTCATGATAACCTCCAAAATAATTTTTTTCCATAATCTAGTACATTTTACTATATATCATTTGAATTGTAAAGTGCCTATTTTGGTCATTTTAAGAGGAGAAAATCGTATTTGGGAATTCTTACCTGCCCCTCCACTTTCTCTCCTGTCAGAAGGTTGGTCATGGATTTTTTGAGAAAAATCTTGCTTTCCTTTTCTTTGTAATTCAGGACAAAAACCACCTGGTCCTCACTTCCCCGAACCATAACTTCAAGAGAGGCGGGAACCTCCATCCAGTCCCTGGTCAGGTTATAAGCCCCCAGGTCCAAAAGGTCAATTAAGAGGTTGACCAGGCTCTCAGAAAAACCGGCCCCCACATAGAAGCCCTGGCCCTGGCCTATCTTTTTGCCCACGATAGCCGGCTTTCCCCGGTAGTGGCAATCCCCCTCAAAACTGCCGTAGACCTGACCATCTGTCAGCTCCAAAATGTCGTGGAAAATAAGGGCATCTCCCCTGGACCGGCCCGCCTCAATAACCACAGGCCTGTCAAAATTAGACACATAAGTGTACTCCTCCACCTGACATCCGGTCAAATCAGTCACATATCCAGGCATAGGCATGTCATAGCATTTTCCCTGAGGATCCTTGTAGCCGCTGCGGCAGCCAAAGACAATTCTTCGCCCCTGTCGGATAAGGTCC
>JAILSA010000292.1 GCA_024697885.1 Eubacterium sp.
GGACCTGGCAGAAAAGACCACCTACTACAGGGCGGTTATAGATTTTATCGGAGGTATGACCGACAACTATGCCATTGAGGCCTTTGAGCAGTTGCTCAGTTGTTAGCAGTGAGGAGAAAAATGAAATCATATAAAAAAGTACTTGTTTTGGGCCTTTTAGTCCTCTTGGTGGGGACGGGGATGGCCTGTGGAAAAAAGGAGGAGGCCCCCATTGTTACGGGGCCAGCTCTCAGTGCCAGTGTGACGAAAGATGAGCCTGAGGCAACACCGGCTTATTTTACCTTTCATGATGCCAGCGGCAACTTGTACCGGGGTGACCTTCAGATGGGAGTTCCCCTCTGTGCCTATGAAAAAGAGGCCTTTGGCAAGGACAAAAATGGAAAAATGCGATATAAGGGAGAGGGCTACGACTGCAGTTTGGGAGTGGATTTGGCCCATCACTGCGGCAAGGTCAATTGGAAGAAGGTTAAGGCGGCAGGATATGATTTTGCCATTCTCCGCATAGGATACCGAGGCTACGGCAAAGACGGAAGTCTTAACAAGGACCGTCAATTTGAGAGAAATTATGAAAAGGCCCGCCAGGCCGGACTCAAGGTGGGAGCCTATTTTTTTGCCCAGGCTATAAACAAAAAAGAGGCGGCGGAAGAGGCTAGATTTGTTCTGGACATTTTGAATGGGAGGCCTCTGGATTTGCCACTGTGTTATGACCCGGAATCCATCCCCTATGCCAAGGCCAGGACAGACAAGGTGTCAGGCAAGCAGTTCACCAAAAACACCTTGGAGTTTTGTGGACTGGTGAAGGAAGCAGGTTATGAGCCCATGTTTTACTGTAATCTCATGTGGCAGGCCAAAAAGTTTGACCTGAAAAAACTCTGTCATATGCCCCTTTGGTATGCGGATTACCAGGATCAACCCCAGACCCCTTACTATTTTAATTTTTGGCAGTACAGTGAGTCCGCCAAGGTGCCGGGGGTCAATGGAAGGTGCGATACCAACATCTATTTGACCAAGAAAAGCAGTTGACAAAAAGTATCAAAAAAAGTAAAATTATTTTTGTATGTTAATATTTTAAATCGTTGATGAGGACAGTAACTTTTTCATAAGCTACAGAGAGGAGCCGGTAGCTGCAAGGCTCTGCGGAGAAAAATGTGAAGACCACCTCGGAGAGATCCTTAATCGGATACGGTGATTCCGTCATAATCAAAAAATGAGTGGTTAACTTGAGAGAACTTAAGTTAGCAATTTGGGTGGAACCGCGAGAATATCGTCCCAATTCGTCGAGAGATGGATTGGGATTTTTTTATTACAAAAAACATTCCCGCATCCCAGAGCTATTTTATAAGATAAAGGAGATTGAAAAAAATGGAGAGAGAAGAATTTTTGGAGGTTTATAGACATTCCATGGCCCATGTTTTGGCCAAGGCAGTAATCGAGCTCTATGGACCAGAGACCCAGTATGCCATCGGACCTCAGATTGAGGACGGAGCTTATTATGATTTTGCCCTGCCAGAGGGTAAGTCCATCGGTGAGAACGACTACAAGACCATCGAGGACAAAATGCGCGAGATCGTCAAGCGCCGCGAGGACTGGAGAAGAGAAGAGATTACCAAGGAACAGGGTATGGAACTCTTTAAGGACCAGAAGTTCAAAATCGAGTTGATTCAGGATTTGCCTGAGGACGAGGTTATTACCATTTACTATACAGGAGAGGATTATGTAGACCTCTGCCGCGGACCTCATGTGTCTAACTCCCAGGAACTTATGAATGTTTCCTACAAGATACATGCCAGCTCCATGGCTTATTGGAGAGGGGATGAGAAGCGCGACCGTTTGACCCGTGTTTACTTCTATGCCTTCCCAAGCAAGGATGAGTTGAAAAAGCACATCCAGATGATCAACGAGGCCAGAGAGCGTGACCACAAGAAAATCGGACCTCAGCAGGACCTCTTTATGTTTGATGAGTCCGCACCTGGTATGCCATATTGGTTGCCACGTGGATGGGCTATGTATCAGGCTCTCATGACCTATTCAAGAGCCATCCAGTACAAGCATGGATACCAGGAGATTTCTGCACCACTGATTAACAACAAGAAACTTTGGATGGTATCTGGACACTGGGCACACTATATCAACAACATGTTTATGGTGCCAGGTGTCTCAGGATTTATGGCTGCAGACACAGATATCTCCGGCATTTTGGAAAATCCTGATGACGAGGAGTCCAAGGCAATTATGGCCAAGCTGGAGAAGGGATCTGTTCTCTACAACCGCGAGAACATTGACACCATGGCAGCTAAGCCAATGAACTGTCCAAATGCCATGATGGCATACAAGAGAACCAAGCACTCCTACAAGGAGTTGCCACTTCGCTACAGCGAGTACGATGTTTTGCACCGCAAGGAAAAATCCGGTCAGATGAACGGTTTGTTCCGTGTACAGGAGTTCCGTCAGGACGACGACCACACCTTCGTAATGGAGTCTCAGATCAAGGACGAGATTGCAGATATTATTGCCATTGCAGATGAGATTTACAGCACCTTCGGTGTAACCTATAGAGCAGAGCTTTCCACCCGCCCAGATGATTTCATGGGTGAGATAGAGGTTTGGGACCGCGCAGAGGCAGGCCTCAAGGAAATTCTGGATGAGAAATACGGCGAGGGCGGCTACGAGATCAACGAGGGAGACGGTGCCTTCTACGGACCAAAAATCGACCTGCAGATCAAGGACGCTCTGGGAAGAGAGTGGCAGTGTGGAACCATCCAGCTTGACTTCCAGCTCCCACACAACTTTGGTTTGACTTATGTGACACCAGAGGGAAATGAGGAGATGCCAGTAGTTATTCACCGTGCTATTTACGGTTCTTTGGAGCGTTTCATCGGTATTATTATTGAGAACTTCAAGGGCAACTTCCCATTCTGGCTCAGCCCATACCAGGTGGCAATCGTGCCAATCCGCGAGTCTCACAACGAGTATGCCAAGAAGGTAGAAGAGGTTCTTATTAACAACGGAATCCGTGTTGAGGCCGATTATGCCGACAAGAATATGAGAAATAAAATTAAGGAATTTAAGGTATACAAAGATCCATACATTTTGGTACTCGGAGACAACGAGGCAGAGAACAATATGGTATCTCTCAACATCCGCGGCTCCAACAAGCAGGTTCAGAATGTGCCACTTGATGACTTTGTAAAGATGTGTCGCAAGATGAATGAGGAGCACACATTGGAGCTTCTCTCATCTTTGGAGGACTAATATGATACTAATCAAAAATGGTCGGGTGGTGGATCCGGTAAGCCAGACAGATCAGGTGATGGACATCCTTCTTGACCAGGGAAAAATCTTAGAGCTGGGGGAAAATCTCTCGGCGCCAGAGGCCCAGGTAATAGATGCCAGTGGCCTGGTGGTGGCACCGGGACTAGTGGATTCCCATGTGCATTTTCGCGATCCGGGATTTACCTATAAGGAGGACATTTACACAGGGGCTAAGGCGGCGGCCAAGGGCGGTGTAACTACCGTGATTCTCATGGCCAATACCAAGCCAGCTGTGGACAATGTAGAGACCCTGGAGTATGTGATTCAAAAGGGAAAAGAGACGGATATCAATATCCTGACCACAGCCAATGTCACCTGCGGCATGCAGGGAAAAGAGCTGGTGGACATGGACCTTTTGGCGGACCACGGCGCCGTGGGATTTACGGATGATGGCCTTCCTATTATGGATGAAAAAGTCCTTTATATGGCCCTTTTAAAGGCCAAGAAAATGAATATGCCAGTCAGCCTCCACGAGGAAGATCCTATGTTTGTCAAGGAGCCGGGAGTTAATATGGGTAAAATTTCTGCCCAGTTAAATTACGGGGGAGCCTCCCATACGGCGGAGGATATCATGGTGGCAAGGGACTGCGTTTTGGCCCTGGAGACAGGAGCCAGACTCTGCATCCAGCATTTGAGTTCTGGCGTCAGCGTAGAGCTTCTTAGGACCTTCCAAAAGCTGGGAGCTGATGTTCACGCAGAGGCCACACCACACCATTTTACCCTGACAGAAGAGGCGGTTTTGGAGTATGGAACCAATGCCCGCATGAATCCGCCTCTCAGGACGGCCAAGGACCGGGAGGAGATTATTCAGGGAATTGTGGATGGCACCATTGATATGATTGTCACAGACCACGCCCCGCACTCCGCGGAGGAAAAGGCCAAGCCAATGGGCCAGGCACCAAGTGGTATTACGGGAATAGAGACCAGTCTTGCTTTGGGCATTAAGTCCCTGGTTCAGCCAGGTCATATTTCTCTTATGAAATTAATTGAACTTATGAGCACCAATCCAATGAAGTTTTACAACCTAGAGCCAGGAACTATCCAAAAAGGAGCTCAGGCGGATTTGGTGATTTTTGGCCAGGACCAGGAGTGGGTAGTAGACCACTATGCCTCCAAGGCCAGCAACAGTCCTTTTACGGGATGGAGCCTGCCGGGCAAAATCCACTATACCCTTTGTCAGGGCAAGGTGGTATACGAGGCCTAGATCTGCCATAGGTTGACTGTATGGCCAGCCATCAAAAATACATATAGTAAAAAAGAATGTCCCTGCAGATAAAAGGATGTCTGCAGGGGCTTTTTGCGTTGACAGTTGTGGGAAAAAATGCTATAAAAAGTAAGAGTTTAGTGTCCAAATTAGATTGGGACACTTGAGTGGAAATGAGGTGATGGATTGAATCGCAAGTGGAAGAACCTAAAATGGATTGTGACAGGTATTGTTCTGATTCTTGTGGCAGTTTTGTCCATCCGCAATATAAAATTTAAGTCAGTAGAGACCTATCAGGAGGAACAGGCCAGGCTCGCCGCCTCAGGGGTGGCCCTAAATGAGGAGGGTCAGGCCCAGATTGTCTTTGAGGACGGGACCAGCGCCTCGGTGGAGGAGCTGGCAGAGGATACCAAGGAGCAAGTCAGCCCGGCGGCCATTCAGGAGGGGGAATCGGGAAAAAAGACCAGCCAGGAAAAGAAAACTTCCAAGAAGAAATCCTCCGAGGCAGATTCTTCTGCTACAAAGTCCTCCAGTAAGAAAACCTCAAACAAGGGAACTTCAGATAAGGAAACTACAAATAAAGAAACTACAAATAAAGCGAGTTCAGATAAGGAAGCGAAGACACAAGACACTGCCAGCGAGTCCAGGAGTCAGGATGTAAATGAGAATAAATCCAGTCAGGCAGGGGATACTGATAGTTCCACATCCCAAAGTCAGGAAGGGGAGACTAGTAAGGGGCAAAAAGAAACTGAAGGCAGTCAGGCTACAGCAAGCCCGGAGCCAGAAAAAGAGGCGGAGTACTTTGAGTGCAGCATCGCAATATATTGTTATGAGCTGGCGGAGAATCCAAGTCTAATGGATGAGCGCTTCCGCTCCTACATTCCGGAGGACGGAGTGATTTTAAAGAAGTGTAAGCTCAAGGTTTTGGAGGGGACCACGGCCTATGATGTCCTAAATGCGGCCTGCAAAAAGGAGGACATACCAATGGTGTCCACCTATACTGCCATTTATGACACCTATTATGTCAGGAGTATAGGCTATCTGTCAGAGAAGGCAGCAGGCTCCATGAGCGGTTGGGTTTACACCGTAAATGGCAAGTCCCCCAATGTGGGCTCAAGCTCTTACAAACTTAAGGAGGGGGACCAGGTGGTCTGGTCCTATACAGTAGACGGTCAGAGATAGGCTAGAGAGGAGAGGTGAACATGGGAAGATTTTTAGAATATCATC
>JAILSA010000266.1 GCA_024697885.1 Eubacterium sp.
TGCTTCTCTCATTTTTTCTAACTTATCCTCTGTCATGGAAACTCCATCAATTCTAAAGGACAAGTGCAACCAGGTTGCATATTCTTTTTTCTCTGCATAAACCCTTCCCGTCAGGATCTGGTCTGTGATTTCTAACATGGCACTCTGAAGCATTTTGGACAGGAGCAAGGAAATCCTGCCCCGGTCTCCCAAAAGAACCTCTGGCACAGTGTCATCCAGAAGAATTTCTGCGTGGGCACCGGTCTTTCTCTCTATATCCTCAATGTCCTCGCGAATATCTCTTACCACGTCCTGGATGGCATATATTTCTTCGTTGAGTTTATTGTTGCCCATAGAGGCATTGATATACTCCTCTGCCCCCTGGATTTCCGCAATCTGGTCCTTAAACTCAATGCTCATTTTCTGGCGAAATTCAGCGGACCCCGGTTCACCCGCATCCTCTAAATCCTGAACTGCCTTTCGCCAGTTAATAATATTAAATTTCATTTTTTCCATCTTTTGGATGGCATAGTTGGTCTGGAGTCTGCTTTTCTCCTCGGCCTCCTTACTCTTATGAAGGCTCTCAAAACTCTGATAAGCTACCTGGGACAAAATTGCCGCCAACTCCTCTAGGTGCCTGGCACCCTTTTCCACATATTCCTTGCTTACCAAATAGGTCTTTTGAGCAGCTTCAAGGTATTCCTCTGGATCAATTCCCAATTCCACAGCCACGGCCTTGACCTTTTCCTCGTCAATCTCCGTAGTTCTGGCCTGACCACCTACAATACAGCCAATCATCTTGTCATTCAGCATAATAGGTGCAGAAAAATCCATCAGGCCTGCGTGGCAGGAATAAACCTGGGCATGGCCTGTGGCCAGGGTGTAGAGGGCGCCTCTTCTGTCACACTCCTCACACCTGTGATTTCCCAGAGCCGTCTGCCTGGTATATTTCATACAAAAATCTGTAAAACTGCTAACCTCCGTGACGGGGACGCCATTGGCATCTGTAGTCACCGAGGCCAGACCTGTAAATTTTGAAAAGCTATCTTGGACTCTCTGTAATATGTCCACCTCGATTAGATCTGTCAACTCCATAAAAAACCCTCCTAGCCTTTTTTCTAGGTCACGATTTTATTTCTTTCTTTCCCCTTTGGCAGGTGTCTGGCTGCACTGAAAAATCTGCATGGACAGAGGAGCCAATTTGAATTCAATGGAATCCTCTCTTCCATCCCACTTGACCTGCTTAGAATTTTTTACCCTTGGATTGACTCTTCCACCGCCGCCAAACTCCAGGGAATCACTGTTAAAAATTTCCTTATATTTTCCGGCAAATGGCACGCCCAACTTGAAGCGCTCATGATAAACCGGTGTAAAGTTACATACTACCAACAGGGTTTCCTTATCTGTCTTTCTGAGAAATGCAATAACGCTGTTGTCCGCATCTAAGAGACTTACCCACTCAAATCCCTCTGGTTTTTCATCATCCAAATAAAGGGCTGGGTGAGCCTGATAAAAGGCATTTAAAAATCCAACATACTGACGCAGCTGCTCATTTCTTGATGGCTCTCCATCAATTGGGGCAAGGAGTTCCCAATCTAACTCTCTCTCCTCGCTCCACTCCCTCTTCTGGCCAAATTCCTGACCCATGAAGAGAAGCATTTTGCCAGGGTGGGCAGCCATGTAACCGTAGGTCAAACGCAGGCTGGCAAACTTGTCCTCAGACAGGCCTGGCATCTTGTTGTAGAGAGAGCCCTTCATGTGAACAACCTCATCATGGCTGAGTACCAACATGTATTTTTCAGAATACTGGTAGAGCATGCTCATGGTCAAAAGACCGTGGCGGCCCTTTCTAAAGAGTGGATCTGTCTGGATGTACTCCAGATAATCATTCATCCATCCCATATTCCACTTGAGGTCAAAGCCCAGGCCACCGTCCTCTGTGTCCCCGGTCACCATGGCCCAGGCAGTGGACTCCTCGGCGATGGAAATACTTCCATCTTTTCTCTCGTGAATCTTATCATTAATGTGGCGAATGAACTCAATTGCCTCTAGGTTCTCATTGCCCCCGTACATGTTGGCAACCCATTCACCGTCATTTTTGCCATAATCCAAATATAACATAGATGCCACTGCATCCATGCGAATTCCGTCTGCGTGGAACTCTTCTAGCCAGTAGAGAGCGTTTGAGGTCAAAAAGTTCACAACCTCCCGGCGTCCATAGTTGTAAATCAGGGTGCCCCAGTGTGGGTGCTCGCCCTTTCTCTTATCCAAGTGCTCGTAGAGACAGGTGCCGTCAAAGCTGGCCAGACCGTGCTCATCCTTTGGAAAATGGGCTGGTACCCAGTCCACAATGACACCGATGTCATTTTGATGCATGGTATCCATAAAATACTTAAAGTCGTCCGGTGTTCCAAAACGTGAGGTAGGGGCAAAATATCCTGTCACCTGGTATCCCCAGGAGGCATCGTATGGGTGCTCCATCACCGGCATAAGCTCAATATGAGTATACCCCAATTCCTTGACATATGGAACCAAAAGGTCTGCTAATTCTCTGTAATTGTAGAAGGAATCCTTCATCTCCACGCCCTTTTTCTTTGGCTTGCGGAAGGAGGACAAGTCCACCTCGTAAACAATCATTGGACTCTTGTCCGGATTCCATTTTTTTCTGGCCTTGAGCCAGTCGCTATCCTTCCACTGATACTGGTCAATATCCCAGACAATGCTGGCTGTGTCCGGTCTCACTTCGCTGTATGTGGCAAAAGGATCCGCCTTCAAAACTCTCTTGCCCATGCTCTGGAGGATAGAGTACTTGTAGAGTGCTCCCTGCTTCACCCCAGGAATAAAGAGTTCGTAAATTCCCGCTGGCTCTAAGAGATTCATGGCATTGGCGTCTTCCTTCCAGTTGTTGAAGTCTCCCACAACACTGACGGATCTGGCATTCGGAGCCCAAACTGCGAAGTAGGTTCCCTCCACCCCATCAATTGTCATAGGGTGAGCGCCCAGCTTCTTGTAAAGGTCATCGTATTCCCCGCCTGTAAACATTTCCATGTCCATGCCATCAATAATGGAATCCATAGCATAGGGATCTAACCTCTTTACTTCCTTGCCATCTACCTGGCAGAGAAAATGATAGGCTGGTGGTTTCTTGGCAGTGATAAAGCAGGCAAAATAACCCAACTCGTCCATTTGAGTCATTTCATATGCCTTTCTGACTCCATCTACCTTTACCTTAACCTCGCTGGCATCCTTGAAATAGGCTGTGATCAAAAAATGATTCTTGTCAATCTTTCTAGCCCCTAAGACCGTCTTGGGATTAGAACATTCCCCGTATTCCAAGGCCTCAATATCAGGCCACTCCATAAAATCCTCTAGCTTTAAAGCCATACTATATATCCTCCTCTGTTTTTCTTTTCCCTTTAAATTTCGTGGATAAACAATCCACTTCTAAGTTTTGGTTCAAACCAGGTAGACTTCGGTGGCATCAAAAGGTTCTGGTCTGCCACATCAAAGAGCTCGGTAATGGAGGTTGGATACATGGAAAAAGAAACCTTCATCCCTTCTTTTACCCTTTTCTCCAACTCGCCCAGACCGCGAATTCCACCGATGAACTCAATCCTGTCATCTGTTCTTGGATCCTTGATTCCCAAAACCGGGTCCAAAAGGTAGTCCTGCAAAACTGCCACATCAAGACTTCCCACTGCATCCTTGCCTGCGTAGAGTTCTTCCTTGGCAGTCAGCTTGTACCACTGGTCTCCCAGGTACATACCAAAGGAGGCCTTGGCCTCAGGCTTCACTGGCTTTGAACTCTTTTCCAGACTAAAATTCTCCTGGATTTTCTCCAAAAATTCTTCCTGTGAGAGTCCATTTAAATCCCTCACACTTCTATTATAATCCATAATCATCAATTGGTCATGTGGAAATAACACAGAAAGGAAAAAATTATATTCTTCTCCCCCATTGTGGTTAGGATTTTCCTTTCTTCTCTTGAGTCCCACCTTGACTGCAGAGGCCGCTCTGTGGTGGCCGTCAGCAATATAAATCTGATTCAGGCCCTCAAAAGCCTGCTGAATTCCGGCAACATCCTGGCCATCCTCAATTTTCCAAACCCTGTGCCCAATGCCGTCCACTGCCACAAAGTCGTAAATTGGCTGGTTCTTTTTATTTTTTTCTACAATGACATTAATGGCCTCCTGAGACCTGTAGGCCAAAAAGATAGGGCCTGTCTGGGCGCTGCAGGTGTCCACATGGGTGATTCGGTCGATTTCCTTGTCCTCACGGGTGTTCTCGTGCTTTTTGATCACAGAGTTCACATAGTCGTCCACGCTGGCGCAGGCAACCAAACCGGTCTGGGACCTGCCATCCATAGTCAACTCATAAATATAGTAAACCTGGTCCTTGTCTCTCTCATAGACTCCCTCAGCAATATCTTTTTCCAAAAGCTCCTTGGCCTTGGCATAGACCTCTGGTGCATAGGTGTCCACAGAGTCGTCAAAACTAGTCTCTGCTCGGTCGATTTTCAGGAAGGAAAGGGGTTCTCTCTGAACCTCCACCTTGGCCTCCTGGCGGTTGTAAACATCGTATGGGAGTGCCGCTACCCGGTCTGCCAAATCTGGTCTTGGGCGTAGGCACTGGAATGGTTTGATTGTTGCCATTTTATTCTTCCTCCTCTATCTTTTCATTTTGGGCCAGAGGCTCTCTTGGCTTTTGAGCCGGTGGCAGTTTTCTCACAAAATCCTTTACCTCATTTACGTAGAGATATGCATCCATGGCTATGGCTGTCAGAGCCAAAACCGTGAATGGAATTCCCACAGCCAGAAGATAAGTCAGGGCTGAGGTATAAATCAAAAATCCCACAAAAAGGGTGATTATTGTCAAAATTACAAAGAGCACCACAATAAATCTGTGCTTGTAAAAAATCTGGGTCAAAACATTTTTCTTTTCCCTGGCAAACCTCAAATAGGCATAGAGCAGACATAGGATGCCATAGATTATGGCCCCTGTCACAATCCAGGAAATCAAACCCTGCTCGTCAGCACCAATGGTGGCTGTCTCCAGGTCCTCTGTGGACTGGACTGCCATCTTGCTGACCATAAAGGCGATAAAGAGGGTGATCAGGCCAAAAAGTCCAAATACGCACCCAGATATTTTGCTAAAAATTTTCTTCTTGTCTTCCATTTTTCTTCTCCCTAGTATTTTTTATACCCCTACCTTCTTGCATACCTCTTTGAGGCAGCAATCCTGGCAATGAGCTTTTCTTGCAGTACAAACTAAACGGCCGTGATCCACCAGGCGGTGGCAAAAGTCGTTGCCCTCCTCCGGAGGAATGATTTGCCACAGGGCCATTTCCACCTTCTTGGGCTCCTTGATTCCATCCACCAAACCCATGCGGTTGGTCAGGCGAATACAGTGGGTGTCCGTCACTATGGCCGGTTTTCCAAACACGTCTCCCATAATGAGATTGCCGCTCTTTCTCCCCACTCCCGGCAGGTCCATGAGGGCATCAAAGTCCTCTGGCACCTGACCGTCATAGCGGTCCACCAGAAGACTCATACACTTGTGAATATCTCTCGACTTGCTCCTGCCCAAACCGCAGGGCTTGACAATGGCCTCGATCTCCTCCGGGCTGGCATCTGCCAGGGCCTTAGGGGAGGGATAGGCGGCAAAAAGGTCCTTTACCACTACATTCACTCTGGCGTCCGTACACTGGGCTGCCAGGCGGACACTGACTAGAAGCTGCCAGGCATTTTCATAATCCAGGGTACATGTGGTCCCTGGATACTCCTGGGCCAAAAGGGCTATAATCTTTTTTGCCCTCTCCTTCTTGGTCATAGAACCACCTCTTTTCGTCACTCTTCAC
>JAILSA010000267.1 GCA_024697885.1 Eubacterium sp.
TGTGTTGTCCTGAATTGCCGCCTGAATCTCCTCTTCGGTAGAAGTTGGGCTGATAAAAGTAATATCAATTCCCATTTTTCTCATGGTGACATCTAAGAGGTTAAAGGTTCCTCCATAGATTGAGGAGGACGCCACAATATGGCTTCCGCACTCGCAGATGTTAAAGAGGGCAAAGAAGTTTGCCGCCTGGCCAGAAGATGTCAGCATGGCCGCTGTACCCCCTTCTAACTCAGCAATCTTAGCTGCCACAAAGTCGTTTGTCGGGTTCTGAAGTCTTGTATAAAAATAGCCGGAGTCCTCTAGGTCAAAAAGTCTACCCATGGCCTCGCTGCTCTCATATTTAAAGGTTGTGGACTGGACAATAGGAATCTGTCTTGGCTCCCCATTTCCTGGCTGGTATCCGCCCTGTACACATTTGGTATTGATTGAATAATCCATATTTTCTTATTCCTCCTGTATCTAAATAGAATTATATTATGTGATTTTACCCTTTAGTTTTCTCCTAAAAAATAACCACTAGTACCCATTATAACTGAATACTAGTGGTTTATCAATTTACTTTTTTATTTTATTTCACAATTCCGAGAAGCTCCTCTGCGTGAGCCACCTCTTCCTCGGTCGGCGTGCGGACACCATCCAGCGGATAGTTGATTTTCAACTTCTTCCACTTGGCCAGACCCAGAGTGTGATATGGCAAAATCTCAACGCGATCTACCGCATCTCCCCACTGGTCAATCTTGGCCTTAATTGCCTTCAGTCCCTCATCGTCATCTGTCAATCCAGGTACAAAGACATGGCGAACCCACATCTTGCCCCCATGGCTGGCAATATAGTCACCCATGGCCAAAATATTTTTAGAGGACTGACCAGTCAACTTCTTATGCTTTTCCTCATCCATTTCTTTGAGATCTAGCATGAAAAGATCTGTCACAGCCAAGAGCTGGTCGAATTTTTTCAGATATTCAGGGTCATTGGAAAAAGGATTACCACTTGTATCAATGGTAGTATTAATGCCCTTTTCCTTGGCAAGGGTAAATAACTCCGCGACGAAGTCAATCTGAAGGAGAGGTTCTCCTCCACTGACGGTAATGCCACCGTTATCTTTCCAATATGGTTGGTAGCGGACTGCCTTTCTCAAGGCCTCCTCCGCAGTAAATTCACCGATACCTACGCCATTCCCCACATCCTTCGTCCAGGTCTCAGGATTATGGCAATATTGACATCTCATGTCGCAGCCCTGTAGGAATATAACGTAACGGACCCCCGGCCCGTCAACCAGGCCGAAGGTCTCTAAAGAATGTATTCTTCCTTTGTTACTCACTAACTCGCAAATTACAGTCTTGCATGGCAAGTTCTGGAAATTACATCGTCCTGCTGCTCTTTAGTCAGGTCGATAAACTTAACCGCATAACCGGATACACGGATAGTAAAGTTAGCGTACTCTTCTTTCTCAGGATGAGCCTGAGCATCAAGAAGTTTCTCTGTTCCAAATACGTTTACGTTCAAGTGATGAGCTCCCTGATCGAAGTATCCATCAAGTACCTGCTTCAAGTTCTGAACGCGCTCTTCTTCAGAATGTCCCAAAGCGTCTGGGTTCATTGTCTGTGTATTAGAAATACCATCCAAAGCCCAGTGATATGGGATCTTAGCTACGGAGTTAAGTCCTGCTACCAAACCGTTAACCTCTGCACCGTAAGATGGTGATGCACCAGGAGCGAATGGTGTGAATGCTGGACGGCCATCTGGCAATGCACCAGTAGCTTTTCCGTATACTACGTTAGATGTAATTGTCAAAATAGAAGTTGTTGGCTCAGAATCACGATATGTGTGATACTGTTTGATCTTTGTCAAGAATGTCTTCAACAACCAAACACCGATCTCGTCTGCACGATCGTCATCGTTACCGTATTTAGGGAACTCGCCTGTTGTCTCGAAGTCAACTACGATTCCGTCCTCATTACGGATAGCTTTAACAGTTGCATACTTGATAGCGGAAATAGAATCGATACAATGTGAGAAACCAGCAATACCAGTTGCGAATGTTCTACGTACATCTGTGTCGATCAGAGCCATCTCAGCTGCCTCATAGTAATATTTATCATGCATATACTGAATCAGGTTCAATACGTTTACATACAATCCTGCCAACCAATCCAACATCTTGTCATACTTAGGCATGAACTCTTCATAAGTGATGATGTCACTTGTGATTGGTGCATAGTTAGGTCCAACCTGGTTGAACTCTTTCTCATCAACACCGCCGTTGATTGCATAAAGCATAGCCTTAGCAAGGTTTGCACGAGCTCCGAAGAACTGAATCTCTTTACCTGTCTGTGTAGCGGAAACACAGCAGCAGATGGAGTAGTCATCGCCCCATACTGGTTTCATTACATCATCGTTCTCATACTGGATGGAAGATGTTGTAATAGAGATGTGTGCAGCATACTTCTTGAACTCATCTGGCAATGCGGAAGAGTACAATACTGTCAGGTTTGGCTCTGGTGAAGGTCCCATGTTCTCCAATGTGTGGAGGAAACGATAATCGTTCTTTGTAACCATGTGACGGCCATCCATTCCGATACCACCAACCTCAAGTGTAGCCCATACTGGGTCACCGGAGAAGAGCTGGTTGTAAGATGGAATACGAGCGAACTTAACCATACGGAATTTCATTGTCATATGGTCGATCAGCTCCTGAGCCTCAGACTCTGTAATAACACCATTCTTCAAGTCTCTCTCGAAGTAAATATCGAGGAATGTGGAAACACGTCCAACAGACATAGCAGCACCATTCTGTGTTTTGACAGCTGCAAGATATCCGAAGTACAACCACTGGCAAGCCTCTTTTGCTGTCTGAGCTGGTTTAGAAATGTCATAGCCATAAACCTTAGCCATCTCTTTCATACCCTTGAGGGCTTTAATCTGCTCAGCCAACTCCTCGCGAAGACGGATCACATCATCTGTCATGATACCGCAGCCTGTGTTTGCTTTGTCAAACTCTTTCTTCTCGATCAGGTAATCGATACCGTAAAGAGCTACACGACGATAGTCGCCGACGATACGTCCACGTCCGTATGTATCAGGAAGTCCTGTTACGATGTGGCTGTGACGAGCAACCTTCATCTCTGGTGTGTAAGCATCAAATACTGCTGCATTATGAGTCTTGTGATACTCATTGAAAATCTGCTCAAATTTAGGATTAGGTGTATAACCATATGTTGTACAAGCCTGCTGTGCCATCTTAATACCACCATATGGCATAAATGCACGCTTCAATGGTTTGTCAGTCTGAAGACCTACTACCTGCTCCAAATCTTTCAAACTCTCATCAATATATCCTGGACCATATGCTGTAAGTCCAGATACAACTTCTGTCTCGCACTCAAGAACGCCGCCCTTTGCACGCTCTTCCTTCTGCAACTTCTGCAAAGCACCCCACAATTTATCTGTTGCTTCTGTTGGGTCTGCCAAAAAGCTTTCATCGCCATTATACTGTGTATAGTTCTTCTGGATAAAGTCTCTTACATTTACCTCGCCTTTCCAGATGTGGCCCTCAAAGCCTTCCCACTGCTCGAAGTTTTCTTCTTTAAAGTCTGCCATTTTCTAAATTAGCCTCCTTTTCTTATATACATTCGTTTTTATTTACGAGACTATCGTAACACTTTAGTTGTTTTATTTCAAGGAAAAATAGTAACTTTTTTCAATTATTTTTTTCTTTCCCAAATAAGCGAAAAAAGGGGCTTTTTCTGACAATTAGGGACTTATTTCTTTATAAAATATTTGCATTCTGTTTTTTTTCTGCTATAGTATTTATAGTTAGTTACGGCTAACATATATTTTAGGAGGCTTACTATGAAAAACCCATTAAACAGGCGAATCCCTCGCGATTTGCGGAGGGACTTTGGAAAATATTTTGTAATTTTTCTTTTTATCACCCTTACCATCGGCTATGTGTCCGGTGATTTGGTGGCATCCTACAGTATGCTCCACACCATTGATGAGAGCTACGAAAAATACCAGACTGAGGACGGCCACTTCACCCTCAAGAGCCAGGCATCAGAGGATTTGCTGGCGGCAGTGGAAAAAAAAGATGTCACCCTTTACCCGGACTATTATTTAGAAGAAACTTATGTTGGTTCGGACGGCAAGGACAAGACTCTCCGAATCTACCAGGACCGGACTCAGGTCAATAAGCCATGCCTCATGGAGGGCAGTCTGCCAGAGGAAAAAAATCAGATTGCCCTGGACCGCATGTACGCCAACAACAACAATCTAGAGGTGGGAGGCAAAATCACCCTGGACCAGGTGGATTATGAAATCTCCGGCCTCATTGCCATGACGGACTACACCGCCCTCTTCGCCTCGTCATCCGACATGATGTTTGACGCCATTAACTTTTCTATTGCCATCATGAGTCCGGAAGGTTTTTCCTCACTCCCAAGCCAAAACATTACCTACAACTACGCCTGGAAGTACAAAAAGGGAAAACCAGAGGATGTGGTTCAAGAAAAGGAGTGGTCCGACAATGTGGGAGAAGCTCTGAACAAGGCGGCCATGAAGGAAAACGGCGGAAGTTTTATTGGCCAGTTCTTGGGTCTTCTCTCCGAGGAAAATGGCATTGACGAATTTATCCCCGCCTACCAAAACACCGGCATGAATTTTGCCAAGGATGACATCGGCGGCGACAGCGGTATGTTCACTGTCTTTCTCTACATCCTAATAGCCATTATGGCCTTCATCTTTGGTGTCACCATCAGTCACACCATCCGCAAGGAGGCCACCACCATAGGAACCCTAAGAGCTTCCGGCTACACCAGAAACGAGCTCTTTTGGCAGTACCTGACACCACCTGTTATCGTCACTCTGCTAGCAGCTCTGATCGGAAACATTCTAGGTTACACCTGTCTCAAGCAAACCATTGTGGACCTCTACTACAACAGCTACAGCCTGATTACCTACGAGACCGTCTGGAACGGATCCGCCTTTGTCAAAACCACCGTAATCCCTGTGATTCTCATGCTAGTCATTACCAGCATCAGTCTCTACCGCAAACTCAAGCTGACCCCTTTAGAATTTTTCCGCAAAGAATTCAAAAAGACCAAGCGAAAAAGAGCCATACTACTTCCACACATCAGTTTCTTTTCCCGCTTCCGCATACGAATTATTTTGCAAAATATCAGCAGTTACCTAACCCTGTTCTTCGGAATTTTTATAGCCAGCATTCTCCTGCTCTTTGGACTCATGTTATTGCCACTTTTGAACACCGTTTCCAAGGAGGCCAAGGAGTCCATGACAAGCAACTACCAGTACATGCTCAAGGGAGAGGCTGACACCGACCACAAGGATGCGGAAAAATTTGCCATGAAGACCTGCAAGTCCCACGCCAATGGCTACAAGGAAGAGGATGTTACCATCTATGGAATCTTCCCTGACAGCCTCTATATCCACGGGGATTTTGACAAGAAAAATGTTTACATCTCCACCGGTTACTCGGAGAAATACAAGATAGACATAGGAGACAAGGTTTGCTTCAAGGAAAATTTTGCCTCCACCCTCTACGAATTTGAGGTAGTGGGCCTGATTGATTCTCCTACCTCCCTCAATGTCTATATGGACCAGGAACTCTTTACAGAGACCTTTGACCTAGACGAGGACTACTACAACGCCTACTTCTCCAACGAAAAACTAGAGGACATTCCACAGAGCAAAATTTACACCATTATCACCTCTCAGGATGTGACTAAGATGGCTGACCAGCTCACCCATTCCATGGGAGGCACCTTTAAAGTCTTTACCGCCTTCTCCATCATCCTCTTTGTTCTGGTGGTTTACCTCCTGACCAAATTGATTTTGGAGCGAAATGCCCTGGCCATCTCCATGTGTAAGATTTTGGGCTACACAAATCCCGAAATCAGCAAGCTCTATATTATGGCCACCTCCCTTATGGTGTTGGTGTCCATCGGCATTTCCTACGTGCTCATTACAGTGATTCTAGAATATGCCTTTGCCCTGATTATGAAGGACTACTCAGGAGCCCTGCCTTTTAGCATGGATCCTATAATCTATCTCAAAGCCTTTGTCCTGACCATCCTCTCCTACAGCCTTGTGATGGCCATGCAAATGCGCAAAATAAAAAAGGTTCCTATGACAGATGCTCTCAAAGAAACCTTTTAACTCAGTCAGAGAAATCCCCCACCTCTAAGCGTTAGCGTAGGTGGGGGTTATGACAAACTATACTCAGTCAGAGAATTGGATTACCAATCCAGTTCCCTGGCTGTTATTTTATTTTCATTTACATAGTTTTTTCTCACCACTCCGTCTCGCAGGCGGATAACACGGTCTGCCATGTTCTTGATGGCGTCGTTGTGAGTTACCATAATAACCGTGTTGCCGTACTTTTGGTTGACGGTTTCAATCAGTTCCAAAATTTCCTTGGAGGTGTTGTAATCCAGGGCACCTGTGGGCTCGTCGCAGAGCAGGATGTCTGGATTTTTTACAATCGCCCTTCCGATACTAGTCCTTTGCTGCTGGCCTCCAGACAACTGATTTGGCAACTTGTGTCTGTGCTCGTAAAGGCCTAGGGTCTTTAGAAGATCATCCACATCCAAAGGCTTTTTGCTCAGATAGGCCCCCACCTCAATATTTTCCTTGACATTGAGATTGGGAATCAGGTTGTACATCTGAAAGACATAGCCCAGGTGATTTCTCCGGTAGAGGGTCAAATCCTTCTCGGACATATCTGCCATCTTCTCTCCTCGAATGGACACATAACCGCTGTCGGCAGAGTCGATTCCACCAATAATATTTAAGAGGGTGGACTTGCCAGAACCAGATGGACCTAGAAGGACACAAAAATCTCCCTCCTCTAACTCAAAGTCAATCCCCTTCAGGACATTAACCCTGCTGTCTCCGCTTCCAAAGCTCTTCTTTAAATCTTTTATTTCCATAAACATGCTATATAACCTCCTAACAAAAAGAACCGTCATTCCCACATGAGAACAACGGTTCTAATATCTTATGCGGTGCCAGTTAGAATCGTCTAACCATGGTTAGTATAGCACACCTCATTTTTTTCTTCAACTATTAGTTTCTTGGAATTCTCGAAAATCCCCCTGGGGTCTCTGGCCAAAGCCGCCTCCCTGTCTGCCAGGATGACCTCCACCCATGCCCATGGTATTGGAGGACTCATCTGCCACAGAGATGGAATCCTGGGTGATGGTCTCTTCCTGGTCACCCACCTTGACAGTGTAGCTCGCCCCCTCTTTTAGGTCAGGGCTGGAAAATACAATGTTATTTCCTGTCTTACCCAGCTCATGGCTGTAAATTTCCTTACCGTCTCCGTCCGTAATAGTCACAGTATCCCCTGACTGGTAGTTTTCAGAAAGGGCCACCTGGAAGGAGTACTGCTTGGAGGTATCATCAAAGGTCTCTGCCATACCAGAGGCTCCTGCCGCCAAAACAGTTCCCCCCGTTATGGCAATCTCACCGCCATTTTCGGAGCCTGAATCCAGGGCGCCATTGCCTCCATTGGTTGGACCATCCACAAAAATCTGGCCTCCGGAAATATTTAAGTTGCCATTGGAGTCAATGCCATCTCCCTCAGCGTTGATATAAATCTCTCCACCGGAGATATTCAGATTTGGCTCCGGCAGGTCCTCATCTGCATTTTCCTTCTGGTTTTCCTCATCCAAGAGCCTTCCTGGGCCGCCGCCCATATTGTTCTTGCCTCCAAAGGCATTCATTCCATCGTCGGAAGATGTTATGGATATATTTCCACCGGTAACAGAAATCTGGTTGGACTCCAGCCCCTCCTCGGCCTCTGTAATTTTTAATTCTCCTCCAGAAACTGTCAGAGAAGAATCGGCGTGAACAGCATCGTCTCCCGCCTTAATTTCAATATTAGCTTCCTGTAATTCCAAGGAATCGTCAGCGTGAATTCCGTCCTCATTGGCCTCAAGTACATAGTCACCGCTAGAAATCAAAATCGACTTCTCAGACTTAATGGCATGCTTGCGGTAGCCAAGGACCGTCAACTTGCCTTGACCGGAAAGGGCCAGGTCAGAGTAGGCGCTGATGGCCGCACCGGAAACCTCATCAGGCTCCCCCTCTCCGCCCTGGAGAGTATTTTCTGTGTCCGCCAGAGTCTGAATAGAGGTCAGCTGGGCATCGTCCACATCGATGGCCTTGCCATTAGGATTTTTAATAGAAACTCCATTCAGGAGCAAAACCACCTGGGCCTCAGAGGCAGCCACCTCTACCTTGCCATCTGTCAGACTTCCCTCCAGGGCATAGGTTCCCGCCTTGTTAATAATAATCTTGTCTTCCTCAATTGTCACACCGCTGTCATCACAAGTGGATCCACCCTGCTCCAGGTGAATTTTTACGGCAGAATCTAAATCAGCCTCAGGAACCGAAATTGCAGTTCCTGAAGCTGAATCACTTTCTGAATCTCCCGCATTTTGACGAATGATGTAGACAGCCACAAACAAGAGGGCCGCCACAAGAACAACAGCAATAGACAACAAAATATTTTTTGTCTTATTCATGTTCTCCCCACCTCATTTTACAAACTTTCTCTAGCCAAAACGTCATCTACAACAACATTCAAGTTACCATTTCTCGTTCTGATTTCGTCGATGAAGGCCTTTGGAATATCACTTCCCTTAAAGCGAACAGCATACTGGAGTTCAAAGAGGGTTCCCATATTGGTAGTTCTCACTCTCTTTAAGCGGTAGCTCCTTGTGTACTCTTTCAAAAGGTCATCGAAGAGACCATTGTAATCAAAGTCCTCTGGAATTGTAATTTTCAAAAGTTTCTCTGGATTGGACTCTCCACCAAAGTTAATCAATGTCAAAACAATTGTTACCACTGCCACTACAACAAAGAGGGTAATGGCGATTCCTACATATCCCATACCAATGGCAAGTCCCAGTCCCATAGCTACAAAGAGGGCTGAAATCTCCTTGGCAGTACCAGGAATACTACGGAAACGAACCAGGGCAAAGGCACCAGCTACAGCGATACCTGTTCCGATATTACCATTTACTAACATAATAACCATACTTACTACCAGTGGGAGCAGGGCGAGAGCAATACCAAAGCTCTGACTGTGCTCACAGTGGAACATAAATACCAGGGCCATCAAAATTCCCAGCACAATAGCTGTAATAATCAGGGTCAAAAGTGTTGATGCCTCCAGGGGTGAAGTCAAAATACTGTTCATACTAAAAATTGTTGCAAAATCCATTTTTATAAGTTTCCTTTCTTGAAAATTTTATTTAATACAAAGCTCTTGTAGGCGGTTCCGTATTTGGAAAAAGAACCGGAGTAAATCTTGTTACTGCTCAGGGCCTCCACCAACCAAAGGGGAGCTGCTCCCGGCACCTTAATCTCCATAACGATTCTCTCTTCCGGTATGACCGGCTTACCGTAATCTCCTACTCTCAAGTCCAATTCATCCGTCCTCCAACGAACATTTTGGTCGAAGGTCAGTCGAATGTCCTCTCCATCTTTACCGGCAAAGGCCTTGCGGTCGTAGCCGATGAAAACCTTGGGCTTAGGCTTGTACTGTTGGAAAAACCAACGAATCTCATTTTGAATTTGTGCATCCTTCTCCAGGCTAATCTCGCCCTTTAGAAATTCATCGATCTTCAAGTAGGTATCCGCTACCCTTCTCTTGTAAACGACTCCCTTGAATTTCTTCTTAATCTCTGCGAAGGTCAAATCATTGTCTCCAGGCACCCCATAGCTTCTCACACGGAACTTTTCCTTGTATAGTGGTTTTTCGATAGAGTGGCGAATCAACTCATAATTGTCCGTATCGTAATAAATATTGGTTATGGTATACTCGCCGTACTTGTCTGCTTCCATATGTTCTTG
>JAILSA010000297.1 GCA_024697885.1 Eubacterium sp.
GCCCTTTCCACCAAATGGAGCTTGGCTGTCACCGTATCCACTGCGTCTACAATGTAATCGTAGTCCTCAAAGGGAAATTCCTCTGCATTTTCCGGAAGGAAAAAGGTCTTATAAACCTGAACCCTGGCCTGGGGATTGATCTGGAGAATCCTCTCCTTCATCACATCCACCTTATATCGTCCCACAGTGGTGGTGTCAGCAATAATCTGTCGATTAATATTGGATAGAGAAACCTGATCGTGGTCAATCAAATCCAGACTTCCCACACCAGATCTTGCCAGGGCCTCACATGCGTGGCCCCCCACTCCTCCAATGCCAAAAACAGCCACTCGGGCCCTGTAAATTTTTTCCATAGCTTCCCTGCCCACAAGGAGCTCTGTTCGGGAAAATTGATTGACCATAGGGGTATTTTCCTCCATAAACATACTTAATTTATTTTACCTTCTACAGACAAACACTGTCAAGATATAGAGCCTAGATTTTCTTAATCATATTGGTTTATGGTCTCCATGGCCAATTCCTTCAGTTTGTCTTTTACCCAGACAGGCTCCTGGATGCAGGCTCCCTGGCCCAGGGCCATAATCCAGCCCAAAAATTGGTTACTTACCATAACATTCACATGGGCCACAAAATATCCCTCCCCGTCGGGACGGAGTGTGACGTCCTTGCCAAAGCGGTCGATCACCACTCCCACCAGGTAGTCGGCAAAGCGAATTCTGACACTGGCCTCTTTTCCCTCATACATGGAAAAAAGTTTTTTGGAGTACTCTGCCATATCAATTTTTTCAAATTTTTCCTTGCCCTGTCTGTCCTCCTCTGTCTCCTCCACCTGGACCATCTTGTCCACCCGGTAGTGCTTTATTCGATCCGCCTCTGGGTCGTATCCTATCATGTAGTAATTCTCATCGTCCCAGGACAGGCCCCAAGGTGATATCTGGTAAATCTTGCCGTTGTGCCTTGGAACCATTTCCTTTTTTACATTCCACTGAAAATATTGAAAACGAATCTGGACATTTTGGTTAATGGCCTGGTGAATGGCATCTACATTGTAGTAAATGGTCTCATTCATAGTCTTGATTCTCTTTTGAACAAAGACCTGGCGGGTCAAGTCCCTGGCCTGGTAACGGCTAGTCAGTTTCTCCAGTTTTTTTATTAACTCCTCGGATTTTTTCAGGGTAATAAACTTAGAGGACTGGACAGCATCCACCAAAAGTTTTAGCTCCGCCAGCTCAAATTCCCGGGAAAAGACGTAGTAATAATAATTGCGTCCCACCTTATTCTTTTCTACATCAAGGCCGTAGGTTCTTAGCTGGTCAAAATCGTTGTAGAGGCTTTTTCTCTCCGCCTCCACTCCCCTGGCCCTAAGCTTTTCTGTAATCTGCTCCAAACTGAGGCCGTGGTTTTCATCTGTCTCCTCTAAGAGAATATCCATAAGATATAATAACTTAAGTTTCTGATTGGCTCCTTTTGCCATCTTGCAAACCTCCTTGCACATTTATAATTTCTATTCCCAAAACAATTGCCACCAGGACAAAGACATACCTAAAGTAAAACTGCTCTCCCAAGGTCAGGCAGGACATTAGGGTTCCAAAAACTGGAATCAGTCCGTTAAAAACTGCCACCTTTCCCACTGGCCAATAGACAAGAAGTTTGTTGTAGAGGAGGAAACCGAGAACGGAGATGGCCACCAAAACGGTCATAAGATAAACTCCTCTCCAGGTCAGGGCTTTCATTTGACCGCCCATAAACAAGCCGAGAATTCCTAAGAGTCCCCCTCCCAGGGCCAGACCATAGCCTGTGGCCACCATTACCTCCATCTCCTGTCCCAGGCGTCTGGCAAGAATACCGCCTAGGCCACCTAAGAGGGCAGATATAATCAGCAGGCCATCCCCCTCAAGGCGAAACTGACTGTCAAAGTTCCCTCCCATATTAATGAACACAACTCCGCCAAGAACCAAAAGGCAACCCAAAACCCTTCTCAGACCAAATTTCTCCTTGAAAAAAATTTTGGCAAAAAGAATGGTAAAAAAGGTGGACAAAGAATCTATCATAGACGCCTTACTTCCCTGACAGTTTGATAGGCCTATGTAGAAAATAGCATAGTGAATGGTGGTATTTTCTAATCCATAGAGGGCCATCCAGGCAAAAGTTTTCCCCTTGGGTGGCCGAATGGATTTTCCCATGACTAAGGATGTCAGAAGACAAACCAGGCCCGCCAGGAAAAATCGACATCCCGCAAAAACCATTTTGTCCACGTTTGTCCCAATGCCAAACTCCTCCATTCCCATTTTCACATAGGGAAAGGCGCAACCCCAGGCAAACATGGCCAAAACAGCAAAAACAATATAGTGGGGCTTCCTGGCAAATAGAGATTTTTCTTCTGTCATGCCCGATCCTCCGCAATCTTTCTGGCCAGGTCTTCCAGGTAATCCCAGCGCTCCATTTTTTCTAGGAGGGCCTCCTCTGCCGCCTCTTTTTCCCGGGCCAATTCATTTAACTTGACATAGTCCCTGGCATACTTAAGGCTCTCCTGGTCGCAAAATTCTATTTGTTCCTCTAACTTAGCAATGTCCTCTTCAAT
>JAILSA010000268.1 GCA_024697885.1 Eubacterium sp.
TATGTATAGGTATATGTTTTTTTACATAAAAGGATATAAGGAGGAACTGTTGTGATTGAGGTTAAGACCAGCGAAGAAGAGAATGGATTGGCAAAGCTCCTTGTAGTTGGAGTTGGCGGAGCAGGAAATAATGCAGTTAATCGAATGATTGATGAAGGGATAAAAGGAGTTGACTTTGTTTGTGTCAACACAGACCGCCAGGTGTTGCAGAGATGTAAGACACCAAACACTATTCAGATTGGTGAGAAGAGAACAAAAGGTTTAGGAGCAGGAGCGGATCCGGCAGTTGGTGCAGAAGCTGCAGAAGAGAGCAGTGAAGAGTTAACAGAAGCAGTAAGAGATGCTGATATGGTATTTGTTACCTGCGGAATGGGTGGTGGAACCGGAACAGGTGCAGCCCCTGTTGTTGCCAGAATTGCCAAAGAGATGGGTATTCTTACCGTAGGTATTGTAACTAAGCCATTTGTATTTGAGGGTAGAGTTCGTATGAACAATGCCATTTCAGGTATTAAGAATTTAAAAGAAGTAGTAGATACTTTGATCGTCATTCCAAATGATAAGCTTTTGGCTATCTGTGATCGAAGAACTTCTATGCCAGAAGCCTTGAAGAAGGCAGATGAGGTATTGCAGCAGGGTGTTCAGGGTATCACTGATTTGATCAATGATACTGCTATGATTAACCTTGACTTTGCAGATGTTACAACCGTTATGAAGGATAAGGGTGTTGCCCACATCGGTATCGGTGAGGGCGCAGGCGATGAGAAGTGCCTAGACGCAGTACAGGCAGCGATTGCCAGCCCGCTGTTGGAGACAACAATCGATGGCGCAAGCCACTTGATTTTGAACTTTTCTGGAGATATTTCTCTTCCAGAGATTTACGAGGCATCCGAGTATGTACACGAGAGAGTTGGAGAAGATGCCAATGTTATCTTCGGTGCTATGTATGACGAGGCGGTTCATGATCAGGTAAGAATCACTCTGATTGCCACAGGCCTTCAGGAGGTAGAGAGTCCTAAGAGTACATTCTCAGGCTTTAGTCGTCAGAATGCATTAGGTCAGGCTCCAGCAAGACCAAGCATCAGACCAAGCGTTACACCGCAGGCAAAGGCATCCGCAGCTACCAAGAGCAGTGGATTGAGCTTTTTAGATAGCAACAAGAGTGCTAGCACACCAGTTTCTAGCATTCAGCCAGCTAAACCTATAAATAGAGACAATTCATCACTGAATGAGGAGATGCCAGTTGTGACGCCTAGAACCAAAACTGTCAGCGACAACCGCCAGGGTTCAGGAGAGATTAATATTCCAGCATTTATGCGGGAAAGAAGGAAACAGGAGGATTAATTTATCATGACAGCCACAGTATTGAAAACCATCGTTACCGTAGCTTACATTCTTGTATGCGTAGGACTGGTAATTGTAGTATTAATGCAGGAGGGTAAAACATCCGGTTTGGGTGCTTTGTCCGGAGCAGCAGATTCCTATTGGTCAAGAAACAAGGGCCGTTCACAGGAGGGAATCCTGGTTAGAATTACCCGAGTTTTGGCAGTGCTTTTTGTAGTACTTTCCGTAGTGCTTTGCACAAATTGGTTAGGGTAAGCAATACTTATATGTAAATACTTGAGGGGCGTCTATTCTAGTCGCCCCTTTATATTTTACAGGACATGAATTGGACGAGAATAGAAGAAAATGGAGAGAATATGTTAGAAGAAAGAGAAAAGAAGATTTTAGAATTTGTAGACCAGAAAAATTATAAGCCAATGAAGATCAGAGAAATGGCTGTTTTATTTCGTGTCCTCAAAAGCGAACGAGGTGAATTTCGAGAGGCTATTGACAGTCTGATTCGTAAAAAAGAGATTCAGATTGACCGTAAGGGGCTTATTTGTCGACCAAAAAGCCTGACCATGGAAGGCCTTTTTATGTCCACTTCTAGAGGCTTTGGCTTTGTGCGAGTGGATGAGGAAGAGGATGATATTTTCATTCCTGAGAGGGAGTGCGGCAATGCTTTTCACGGGGATAGGGTCAAAATTCAGGTTACAGGCCTAGGAGGTAAGAAGCGCCGCAAGGAGGGCAAAATCATCCGAATCCTGGAGAGAGGTACCCATCGCCTTGTAGGTACCTTTAGCCGCAACAAGAATGTGTGCTTTGTGATTCCAGACAACGAAAAGTTTAACAGTGATATCTATATTGCAAAGGGAGATTGCTTAGGAGCAGTAAATGGCCACAAGGTTGTAGTGGAGTTAAAAAACTATGGGGATGACAAGCACAGCCCAGAGGGAATTGTGGTTCAGATTTTGGGCCATGCCAACGATCCCGGTGTGGATATTTTATCTATTATCAAGGGCTTTGATATTCCAGAGGAGTTCCCACAGGAGGTTATGGACCAGCTTGAGGAGATTCCGGACAAGGTGAAGGCGGCAGATAAGAGGGGACGCGAGGATTTTCGCAAGCTCTTAACGGTCACTATTGACGGAGAGGACTCCAAGGATTTAGACGACGCCATCACCCTGAGAGTTAAGGGAAATCAGGACTATGAGTTGGGGGTGCACATTGCGGATGTGTCCCATTATGTCAAGGAAAACTCTCCTCTAGATCAAGAGGCTATTAAAAGGGCAACTAGCGTCTACCTGGTGGACCGAGTGATTCCTATGCTGCCTCAGAAATTATCCAATGGCATCTGTTCCCTCAATGCAGGGGAGGACAGGCTGGCTATGTCCTGCCTTATGACCTTTGATGCCAGCGGAAGACTTAAGAGACACAAGATTTGTCAGTCAATTATTCGGGTAGATGAGAGAATGACCTACACCGATGTCAATGATATTATAAGCTACCGCAAGGAGGAGACTTGTAAGCGCTATGAGGGCCTGGTTTCCATGTTTGAAAACATGAGAGATTTGGCCACTATCCTAAATCAGGTAAGAACAAAACAGGGCTCCATTGACTTTGAGTTTCCAGAGTGTAAAATCCTTTTGGACAAGGACGGTCATCCCACCAAAATAGTTCCTTACGACCGCAATATTGCCACCAGAATTATTGAGGAATTTATGCTGGCAGCCAACAAGTGCGTGGCAGAGGAATATTTTTGGCTGGATATCCCCTTCCTATACAGAACACATGAGAAGCCTGATATGGAAAAAATCCAGGAACTGGCCCGCATAACAGCCAATTTTGGCTACCATATGAAGCTGGGAACCGATGAGGTTCATCCGAGAGAGATTCAGAAACTCATGGGGCAGATTCAGGGAAAACCTGAGGAGGGATTTATTAGCAGGCTGACCCTCAGATCTATGAAGAGGGCGGAGTATTCCACCGTAAATGACGGACACTTTGGCCTGGCAAGTAAGTACTACTGCCATTTTACCTCCCCGATCCGCAGGTATCCTGACCTACAGATTCACCGAATTATGAAGGAGTACATGACGGGCAAGTTAAAGGGCAATCGCTATGACCACTATGCCAGCCTTTTGCCAAAAATCGCCAATGAAACCAGTGACAAGGAGCGCAGGGCGGACGATGCCGAGCGGGAAGTGGAAAAGCTGAAAAAGGCAGAATACATGGCAGAGCATGTGGGCGAGTGCTACCACGGAGTTGTCAGCGGCGTCACCTCCTGGGGAATCTATGTGGAACTTCCAAACACTGTGGAGGGCATGGTGCGACTGAGTGACATGGAAGATGACCAGTACGATTACAGGGAAGAAGAGTACCGGGTAGTGGGACATCACACAGGTAAGGAGTACCGCATGGGACAGGCAGTTTATATTCGTGTAGAGAAGGTAGATAAGGAACTGAGGACCATAGACTTTGTAATGATGGAGGAGGAATAGGCAATGGCCAAGGAATCAATTAAGTTGATTGCCAACAACAAAAAGGCCTGGCACGATTATTTTATAGAGGAAAAATATGAGGCGGGCATTGAGCTGGTGGGAACGGAGGTCAAGTCCATTCGAGCCGGCCACTGCAGCATAAAGGAGGCCTTTGTTCGCATAGACAAGAACAATGAGGTCATGATTTATGGCA
>JAILSA010000301.1 GCA_024697885.1 Eubacterium sp.
TCTCCGGCTGCATATTTGGCCTCATCATATCGATCATGATCAAATCCGCCTTTTTGCCCACTGCCAGGGTGTCACACTCTGTCAGCCCCATGGCAATAGAGCCGCCGACTGTGGCCATGCGAAGGACGGATGCCGCGTCCATAGCTGCCGCGTCCATGTGTTTAACCTTCTGAAGAGTGGCCGCCAAATACATCTCTCGGAACATATCCAGAGCGTTGTTGCTGGCAGGACCATCTGTACCGATGGCAAGGTTTACCCCTTTTTCCTGGAGTTTGCACAGGTCTGCAATTCCTGATGCCAACTTCACATTGGAGCATGGGTTGGTGATAATAGAAATATTCTTTTTGGCGCAGATCTCCATCTCCTTTTCCGTCAGCCATACCCCGTGGTAGCCTCCGCCACCGTACTCAAACATGCCGATGGAATCCAAAAATTCAATTGGTGGCAGACCATAGCGGTCCATACAGCCCTGAACCTCATCCCTGGTCTCAGACACGTGAAGGTAAACTGGCACCTTGGCCTCCCTGGCCGCCTGAGCAAGTTCCTCCATCAGCTTGCGGCTGGTGGTATACTCCGCGTGAAAACCGTAGGTGTAGGATACCAAAGGGTCGTAGGCATTGACCTTGGCATAGACCTCCTTGACCTCATTGGCATCTCCGCCGTAATCGTTCATGGCATCTGTCATCACAGTACGAAAACCGCACTGGACAGAGGCCTCTGCATGGGCCATGCTATTTTTGTACATATCAAAATTAGCTGTAATACCGCTGGTCAAATACTCCATAATGGCCAGCTTGGTCAAAACAATCTGGTCCTCATAAGTAAGCTTTGCCTCCATAGGAAAAACCTGCTTGTGGAGCCAGTCAAGAAGTGGCAAGTCATCTGCGTAGGACCTGAGAAAGGTCATAGAGGAATGGGTGTGGGCATTTTTGAATCCAGGCATCAAAAGATTGTTTTGGCAGTCAATCTCCCGGTCAAAAGTCTCCTTTTCCTCCCTTGCAGGTCCCACATAGGCAACCCGATCCTCCTGGGTGTGAAGTTCTCCCTTTTGAATCTCCACCCCATTTTCCATGGTCATAATTCTTGCATTATAAAATCTTATTTTCATTCCTTCATCTCCTCTATACTTCTTTTGACTAATCTCTTAAACAGAGGTGCTGCCTTGTCGGCCATCTCCGCCACCTCCTGGTGACTGAGAGGATTTTTGGCAGAACCTCCCGCCATGTTGGTCACACAGGAAATTCCGCAGACCTTAGCTCCCATGTGACAGGCGGCAATAGCCTCTACGGTAGTACTCATACCCACCACATCAGCTCCTAATTTTTCCAACATAGACACCTCGGCTGGGGACTCATAGGCTGGCCCTGTGGTCTGGAGATAAACTCCCCTTTGCAGGGGAATATTTTCCTCCTTGGCCACAGACAAAATCAAATCTCTAAGGCCCTGGTTATAAACCTCTCCCATGGATGGGAATCTTGGTCCCCACTCCTCCACATTGGGCCCGATTAACGGCGATGGCACAAAGGTGGAAATATGATCTTCAATCAGCATCAAATCTCCCGGTTTAAAATTGGAATTAACGCCTCCCGAGGCATTAGTCAAAAATACTATTTTGGCCCCCATGGAAATCATAAGTCGGGTAGGCAATACCACATCTGACATGGCATATCCCTCGTAGTAGTGGACCCTTCCCTGCATAATAATTACCTTGGTCTCTCCCATGGTTCCCAGAACAAAGCGTCCTGCGTGGCCCTCCACTGTGGACAGGGGAAAGCCTGAAATCTTTTCATAGGGAATGGTTTCTTGAATCTGGATTTCCTCTGCCAGGGCCCCCAGGCCAGATCCCAAAATCAAGGCAACCTCCGGAACAAAATCTGTAATTTTTCTTATTTCCTTTAGGCACGCGGCCACTTTTTCCTGTATTGGATTCATATCTTTATCCTCCTATATGAAATCTGCAAAAATCTGATTGCTCACATCGATGCCGGCCTCTGTTAGAGACCAGTAATCTCCCTCTTTTTTTAAGAGGTCCATCTTCTCATAATTCCACAAAACATCTCCGTAGACCTCTTCTAAATCCCGATTAAAGTCTCTGGCAAAATCCTTAGTGGACACTCCCTTCACGCACCGCATGCCCAGATACATAAACTCACTCATCTGGTCCTGTAGGGAAAGGATTTCCTCCTGGTCTATGGGTCTTTTTCCCTGACCTACCAGGTCCTCATAGGCCCCTAAATCCCTGACATTGGAAAACCTTTTATCTCCCAGACAGGAGGCTGCCCCCAGGCCAAGACCCAGATAATCCTGACGCCGCCAATACTTTAGGTTGTGCTGACACTCCCTGCCCTTCTTTGCATAGTTAGAGATTTCATAGCGCTCATAACCCTTATCCCTCAAAAAACTCTTGGTCAATTCATACATGGTCCGGTCCGTGTCCTCGTCCACCGGCGGCTCAATACCGTACTTTTCGTAAAAGGGAGTTCCCTCCTCCACAATCAAACTGTAGGCCGATATGTGGTCCGGTTCTAGGTCTGTGACATAGGAGAGGCTCTCTTTGTAGGACGCAATTGTCTGGGCGGGAATGGCCGCCATCAAATCCACATTGACCTGGCAATCCGTCTCCTGTCGGACTAAATCATAGGCCTTCTCAAACTCCTCCCTGGTGTGAAGTCTTCCTAACAGAGCTAATTCCTCATTCACTGAGGACTGCATGCCAAGAGAAATTCGGTTGACCAAAAACTCCCGGTAGACCTGAATTTTTTCCCGGGTCAAAGAATTTGGATTGCACTCTATGCTAAACTCTTTTAAGTCCTTTAAATTGCAGTGACGATGAATGATTTGCATCAGTTTTTCCGCCTGTAAAACGGACAAAAGGGAAGGTGTCCCTCCCCCTATGAAAATTGTTTCTAGGGGTCTTTGTTCCAGCGTCTCCTGCCAGAGGAAAAACTCCCGGTCCAAGGCATCGAGGTAGTCTTCCATCTGCCTCTCCCCGCAGGGAAAGGACAAAAAATCGCAGTAATTGCATTTTCTTGCGCAAAAGGGAATGTGGATATAGAGCCCCAAGCCCTTATTCTTCTTCATCTAATTTTAGCACGCTCATAAAGGCCTTCTGTGGAATCTCCACATTGCCGATCTGGCGCATGCGCTTCTTACCTTCCTTCTGTTTCTCCAAAAGCTTTCTCTTACGAGAAATATCGCCGCCGTAACACTTGGCCAGCACGTCCTTGCGGACAGCCTTTACTGTCTCGCGAGCGATGACCTTGTTGCCAATGGCCGCCTGAATAGGAATTTCAAAAAGATGTCTTGGAATCTCATTTTTCAACTTCTGACACATCTTTCTTCCTCGCTCATAGGCCGAGCTCTCATGAACAATAAAGGAAAGGGCATCTACCTCTTCTTTGTTGATCAGGATGTTGAGCTTAACCAGGCTGGCTGGCTCATATCCCTTCATCTCATAGTCAAAGGAAGCGTAGCCCTTAGACCTGGATTTTAGGGAGTCAAAAAAGTCATAAATAATCTCATTGAGGGGCAGAGTGTAGCGAAGGAGCACGCGGGTCTCTTCCATATACTCCATGTCAATATAAATGCCTCGTCTCTCCTGACAGAGTTTCATAATAGCCCCAACAAATTCTGTAGTCACCATAATCTCTGCGTCCACCACAGGCTCCTCCATGTGCTCAATCTCCGAAGGATCTGGCAGGTTGGAAGGATTGGTCACCTCCACCATCTCTCCATTGGTCTTATATACATGGTAAACAACACCAGGTGCTGTAGTTACCAGGTCAAGATTATATTCTCTCTCAAGTCGCTCCTGAATTACTTCAAGGTGCAAAAGTCCCAAGAAGCCACAGCGAAAACCAAAGCCCAGGGCAATGGATGTCTCCGCCTCAAACTGCAGGGCCGCATCATTTAGCTGGAGTTTCTCCAGGGCATCTCTTAAGTCCTGATACTTGGCGCCATCTGCTGGATAGAGTCCACAATAAACCATTGGCTGAACCTTTTTGTAACCTGGCAGGGCCTCCTCACATGGATTGTCTGCATCCGTTACCGTATCACCCACACGAGTTCCCTCTACATTCTTTAGGCTGGCTGTGATATAACCAACCATGCCGGCAGTCAACTCCTCACATGGAATAAACTGACCTGCTCCAAAGGTTCCCACCTCTACCACCTCTTCTTCCATACCGGTGGCCATCATGTGAATGCGGGTTCCCTTTTTTACCGTTCCCTCGAAGAGACGGCAGAAAATAATAACACCCTTGTAAGGGTCATAAATGGAATCAAAAATCAGGGCCTTTAGCGGGGCCGTATCATCTCCCTGCGGAGCTGGAATTTTCTTTACAATCTGCTCTAGGACATCCTCAATATTGGTTCCCATTTTGGCGGAAATCCTTGGGGCGTCCTGGGCCTCTATGCCTATGACATCCTCGATTTCATTAATAACCCGTTCCGGGTCAGCGCTTGGCAAATCGATTTTGTTGATAACAGGCATAATCTCTAAGTCGTGGTCAATAGCCAGATAACAGTTGGCCAGGGTCTGGGCCTCAATTCCCTGGGCCGCATCCACAATGAGAATCGCCCCCTCACAGGCTGCTAAGCTCCTGGAAACCTCATAGTTAAAATCCACATGACCCGGAGTGTCAATCAGGTTAAAGAGATACTCCTCTCCGTCCTGGGCCTTGTATACAATTCGAACCGCCTGGGATTTAATAGTGATTCCTCGCTCTCGCTCCAGTTCCATATTGTCCAGGACCTGGGCCTGCATCTCACGGGAAGTAAGAAGTCCCGTCTTCTCGATAATACGGTCGGCCAGGGTGGATTTTCCGTGGTCGATATGGGCTACGATGCAAAAATTGCGAATGTGACTTTTATTGATAACTGACATTAGAATGTAATCCTTTCCTCCTCAAAACATGACACAGTTTTGATGCACAAATTTGCTTATATTTTAGCATAGATTATTTTGTAATGCCACAAAAAAATCCTTCATTGGCCTAGGTGAAAAAGTATTGCATCTTGTATTTCTCCTTCATTTATTGTATGATGGCTAATGTATATAAAAAATTGTATGATTAAAAAACTAGGAGGCAAAAATGAAAAGAGCAATTTCCATGCTACTTTTCGCTGGTATGATGATTGGCCTCGTGTCAAATTCAGCGCCAGCCAAAGCAGCTAAAGTCAAGCTGAACACCAAGAAAAAAACCCTTTATGTGGGTTCCACCTACAAACTCAAGGTAAAAAATACTAGCGCTAAGGTTAAGTGGTCTTCCAGTAACACTTCTGTTGCCAAAGTTAGTTCTAAGGGAAAGGTGACAGCCAAGGCAGCTGGTAAGGCAATTATAACTGCCAAAGTTAAGAAAAAGAAATATAAGGCAACCATCAAGGTTAAAAACGCAGGGAACGGCACCAAGTCAAGCCCTCGCAACGCCTATAAAAAGTACACCTTTAACTACTATGAGGAGGGCAAGAAACGAGGTAAATTCTCCATTAAGTTAATGAGCTTCGTCTCCGGCTCCCAGGCAGCCCAGATGGCCAAGGCAGGTTCTTCCACCAATCCGACTCCCGCTTCTAACCAGGAATATATTTACTTCAAGTTTAAAATCAAATATATATCCGGAAGCCAGACCGTAAGCGCCAAGGACCTCTTTGACTACTATCACAACATTTACGGAGACAATTCCAGCCTCCAGATGACCAACATCGACTGGGGATTTGATTTCGAGTTAGTCGACGATTTGGGATTGACGGACCTATCTCCTGGCAATCAGATTGTATGTTCCAAGGCTATTTTGGTAGAGTCAGGCCACAGTCCAATTACCTACAAGATTCAGACCGGTAAGAATTCTTACACCTGGTTTACAACTAAAAAATAAAACAATAAGAAGGGCCAAACCCAACACACCTGGGTTTGACCCTTTTTTTCATGTCTTAATTTACAGTTGGTTGACGCAACCTATAAAAAGTGGAATTCCACTTTCCGCTTCCACAATGGCATAGACAAAAGGTCGGTCTAGATAAACCTCTTTTGGATCCTGTGGAAGGCCTGAAGTCTCTGCCACCTCTGCCACCACAACTGTCACCGCCGCAGCCTTTGTTCCGTTGCGGTCCAGTTCAATATGGGTTTTGTGCAACACGCTGTCCAGATAAATTCCAACCCTATCACTGAGGTTAGAAAAATCGGCAGCAGTTGGATTA
>JAILSA010000005.1 GCA_024697885.1 Eubacterium sp.
CAATCCAAAGTACATCACAGATGTTTTGAAGGTAATTGAGGACGAGGATGTTTACCTCTACCTCTTCAATTCCAATGCTCCTTGCTTTATCAAGAACAACGAGGAGACATATATTTATTTGATTTTGCCTGTTAATATGAATTAAGGGGATGCAGAACAATGCAGGAAATAACGATTAAAGATGAATACATCAAGCTTGGCCAGGCTCTTAAGCTGGCTGGTTTGGTAGGGTCCGGTGTGGAGGCCAAGATTCTGATTCAGGACGGTTTGGTAAGCGTCAATGGAGAATTGGAGGAGCGCCGTGGAAGAAAACTCTATCCAGGAGATGTATTTGAAATGGAAGGCAACGAAGTAAAGGTCCTTGGTTTATGATTATCAAATCCATTGAACTGAGTAACTTTAGAAATTATGAGCGGGAAAAATTTGATTTTCACCCGGGAACTAATGTCCTCTACGGGGACAATGCCCAGGGAAAAACCAATGTACTAGAGGCTATTTATGTGGGAGGAACGACCAAGTCCCACCGGGCCAGCAAGGACATGGAAATGATTCGGGAAAATCAAAAGGAAGCTCACCTTCGCTATTTTGTGGAGAAAAAGAATAGGTCCACCCGAGTGGAAATCCACATGAGAAGGGGAAGCAGCAAGGGCATTGCCATTGACGGCCTTCCCATTAAGAGTAGCAATGAGCTACTTGGCTTATGCAATATCATCTTTTTTTCCCCAGAGGATTTGAGTATTATAAAAGACGGTCCCGAGGAGCGAAGAAGATTTATAGATATGGAGCTCTGCCAGCTAAACAAGGCTTACCTCTACTATCTCAAGCAGTACAAGAAAGTTCTCAAGCAGCGCAACAGCCTGCTCAAGCAGATTCAGGAAAAAAAGTCTTCCAAGGGAGATTTGGAAATCTGGGATTTGCAGCTGGTGGACTATGGCAAGAAAATCATAGGCCTGCGAGAGGAATTTGTAGAAAGTCTTTTGGAGATTATGAGGGAACAGCACAAAAATCTCACAGGAGGCAGGGAAGACATAGACTTGGTCTATAAGCCAAGCGTAGGTCCTGGAGATTTTGAAAATCAGTTATTTATGGCCCTGGATCGGGACATTTTTCAAGGAACCACAACCCTAGGTCCCCACAGAGACGACATACAATTTATATCAGAGAACAAGGACCTTAGAAAGTACGGGTCCCAAGGGCAAAAAAGGACTGCCGCCCTATCTTTAAAAATGTCGGAAATCAAGATTGTAGAATCCCATATTGGGGAAAAACCTATTCTCTTGTTAGATGATGTTTTGTCCGAACTCGACCGCAACAGGCAGAATTACCTCTTGGAAAATATTAAGGGAATTCAGACCATTATCACCTGCACGGGTTTGGAAGAATTTGTCGCAAATGGAATTAATATAGATCAGAAGTTTGAAATTGTAAATGGAGGTATCCAACATGGATAAAGAAAAAGAAGTAGTATATGGAGCTGACCAGATTCAGATTTTGGAAGGTCTAGAAGCGGTCCGCAAGAGACCTGGTATGTATATTGGTAGTACCTCCGAAAAGGGTCTCCACCACTTGGTATACGAAATTGTAGACAATGCCATTGATGAGGCTTTGGCCGGATACTGCGATGAAATTCAGGTATTTATAAACAAGGACAATTCCATTACGGTAATCGACAACGGCCGTGGAATTCCTGTTGGAATTAATAAAAAAGCTGGCAAGCCAGCGGTAGAAGTTGTATTTACAGTGCTTCACGCCGGAGGTAAATTCGGCGGTGGCGGATACAAGGTTTCCGGAGGACTTCACGGCGTAGGTGCTTCCGTAGTAAACGCCCTCTCCAACTGGTTGGAGGTTGAGATTTTCCAGGATGGCAAAAAATACATCCAGCGCTATGAGAAGGGTCATACCATGTACCCACTCAAGGAAAATGGTAGCACAGACCAGAGGGGAACCAAGGTTACCTTCATGCCTGATGAAACTATTTTTACAGAGACTACAGAATATGATTTTAGAACTCTGAAATCCCGTCTTCGTGAAATGGCATTTTTGACCAGAGGAATCAAGGTGATTTTGACCGACCTTAGGGAGGGCAAGGAGCAGACCGAGACCTTCCACTACGAGGGAGGTATTAAGGAATATGTGGCCTACCTCAACAAGACCAAGGAGCCTCTTTACAGCGATATTGTTTACTGTGAAGGTGAGAAAAATGGTGTTATGGTAGAGGTTGCCTTCCAGCACAACACAGAGTACAACGAGTGCTGCTACAGTTTTGTAAATAATATTATTACCCCAGAGGGTGGTACTCATTTGGCCGGTTTCAAAAATGCCCTGACCAAGACTTTCAATGATTATGCAAGAAGTCAGAAGATTTTGAAGGACAGCGAGCCAAACCTAAGTGGTGAGGACATCCGCGAGGGTCTGACAGCCATTATCAGTATCAAAATTTCTGAGCCTCAGTTTGAGGGACAGACCAAGCAGAAGCTGGGTAATACAGTGGCAAGAGGTGCTGTGGACAATGTAGTCAGCGAGCAGTTGACCTACTTCCTGGAGCAAAATCCTACCACAGCCAAGCTGATTTGCGAGAAATCCCTGATGGCCCAGAGAGCCAGAGACGCAGCCCGCAAGGCCCGTGATTTGACTCGTAGAAAAACAGCCCTTGATGGCACTGCCCTTCCTGGAAAACTGGCAGATTGTTCTGACAAGGATCCAAAGAATTGTGAGATTTACATCGTAGAGGGAGATTCCGCGGGAGGTTCTGCAAAGACAGCCCGTGATCGAGCAACTCAGGCGATTCTCCCACTTCGAGGAAAAATTTTAAATGTGGAAAAAGCCAGATTGGACCGAATCCTTACCAATGCAGAGATTAAGGCTATGATCACTGCTTTTGGAACCGGTATCTCCGAGGACTTTGACATTTCCAAGCTCCGTTACCACAAGATTATTATTATGACAGATGCCGATGTAGATGGTGCCCACATCGCCACTCTGCTCTTGACCTTCCTCTATCGCTTTATGCCAGAGTTGATCAAGCAGGGATATGTATATTTGGCACAGCCACCACTCTACAAGATTGACAAAAATAAAAAATCCTACTACGCCTACAGCGACGATGAGTTGAATAAGATTTTGACCGAAATAGGACGAGATGGAAACAACAACATCCAGCGCTATAAAGGTTTGGGAGAGATGGATGCCGAGCAGCTCTGGGATACTACCATGGACCCAGAAAAGCGTATCCTTCTCAAGGTCAACATGGACGAGGATGATATCTCCTCTCTGGATGTGACCTTTAACACCCTTATGGGTGACAAGGTCGAGCCTCGCCGAGAGTTCATTGAGGCCAATGCAAAATACGTTAGAAACCTGGATATTTAATAGAAGGAGGAAATAAAAAATGGATGATAATATCTTTGATAAAGACGCCGATTTTGACGTTATTAAAGATGTAGACCTGCAAAAAACAATGGAGACATCCTATATTGACTATGCCATGTCAGTTATTGCCTCCCGTGCTCTTCCGGACGTACGCGACGGTTTGAAACCGGTACAGAGAAGAATTTTGTATGCAATGATTGAGCTGAGCAATACACCTGACAAGCCACACCGTAAGTGTGCTCGTATCGTCGGTGATACCATGGGTAAATATCACCCACATGGTGACAGCTCTATTTACGGAGCCCTGGTAAATCTGGC
>JAILSA010000006.1 GCA_024697885.1 Eubacterium sp.
CCTCTATACCATTAGTAGCTCCCTGCCAAAATTCAGCCTGCCTCACATTAGCATTGCCACCATTACGGCCCAGTTGCCGGATGGTTTTACCATTGCTGTCCTGGCGGCCATTGAGTCCCTTCTGTCAGCGGTGGTGGCCGATTCTATGATTAACTCCAAGCACCAGTCCAACATGGAGCTTGTGGCCCAGGGTGTGGGAAATATTGGCTCAGCCCTCTTTGGGGGAATCCCTGCCACAGGTGCTATTGCCAGAACGGCGGCCAATATAAAAAATGGAGGAAGAACGCCGATTGCGGGAATCGTCCACTCCCTTGTCCTCCTCTTAGTTTTGGTGATTTTGATGCCATATGCGGCCTGGATTCCTATGCCAACCATAGCTGCCATCCTCTTTATGGTGGCCTACAATATGTGCGGTTGGAGAAACTTTGTCCGCCTCTGCAAGAAGGCGCCAAAGAGCGACAGCGCTGTTCTTATCTTGACCTTTGTCCTGACAGTAGTCTTTGATTTGGTAGTGGCTATTGAGGTGGGCATGGTAGTGGCAGCCGTCCTCTTTATGAAGCGAATGAGCGAGGAGAGCAAGGTTCAGGGTTGGAAGTACTTTGACGAGGATGACCCGGACAACATCGAACTTCGCAGCGTGCCAAAGCATGTTCGCGTCTACGAGATTTCCGGACCAATGTTCTTTGGTGCGGCGGATATGATCGGAGAGATTTCCCTCAAGGACTTCACTCGCTGCCTGGTAATCCGCATGAGAGGTGTGCCGGCCCTGGACGCCACAGCTATGCACTCCCTCAACAACCTGGCGGACCGCTGTGACAAGAACGGAGTCCAGATGGTATTTTCCCATGTCCACGAGCAGCCAATGAAAACTATGGAAAAGGCCGGCTTTGTGGACCGAATCGGAAAGGAAAATTTTTGCCATCATATAGACGAAGCACTGGAGAGAGCTTCTATGGTTGCTGAAAAGAAATAAATGAGGAAATGGGCCTTCTGGGGAAGCGTCCATTTTTTTTGTTGGGCCGGTGAACCTCACCAAAACCCGGCCTGCATTTATGTTTTTTTTATATAAAAAAACTAGTAAAAGGGCATACTTTTTGATAAAATTTAAGTAGCGATAATTATGCAAAAGGGGGGAAACGATGAATGAGGATGAACTGACAGTCTTAGATGCCTATACCAAAAGGGTCTATAAGATTATTATGTTGATCATTCCATTTTCCTGCCTTGCTGCAAGTACAACGGTGACCAGCCTTCATTATTTAGGATATTATGACCAAATCAATGAATTTTGGATGTGGGCCTTCGATATTATGGATGTACTTTTTCTAATCCTTGGTTTCTTTTTTATAAAGAATGGATTTGATGAAGATGGTCTGGTAAAGAAGAACATGCTGGTTTGGGGAAAATACACAGCGGCTATGATTGCTATAGTTCAGTGGAATGCTATTTCCTACATCTGGCCATTCCGTGATTTTTGGGCATTTTGCCTTTTGTTCACCCTGGGAGAAGCTTTCTTCTTCGACATAAAACTGGTGAATTTTACCTCGGCGGGACTTTTGATTTCCACTTTTGTTTCCTGGATAATCAACGGAGAGTATCTTTTGCCTGTTCGAGATGAATACTTTTTTGCTAACATGACCTTCCGCATCATCTGTCTTTTTATGACCATGATGTGTATTAATATAATCACCTTTTTTGGCGGAAAAAATTCGGTTAGAGATAGAAGATCAGCCGGTGAATTATAGAAATAAAACGGAGGTAGGTGTGACAGTTACAATTGGTCTGACAGCTTTTGATTCTGAACTAGATCTAAAGGGTATGATGGATTTGGTGGATGAGCGTCTGTATGTAGGAAAGAGAAGCGGAAAGAATCAGGTGGTTTGTGGGACTGCAAATTAGAGACATTATAGTTATACACAAGTTGCTTTATGGGAGGATTTTATTATGGATGAGATTTATGCAAAACACTTAAGAAGAGTTAATCAGATTATGTTGGCGGTTCACCTTGTTGTTACTTTTTTTCTGTGCGTGGGAATGGCTTCTCAGTTGGCATTGTCAGGCCTACCCCCTATTAACAGTATTATTCCATTGTCTCTTGGGATATTACTTGTTCTCGCAGGAATTCCAATGTATCGAAAATTTAAATCAACACTGAACTATCCTAGATTTATTGTTTTGGGATTTTCCCTGGTATATTTCTTTATGTTGGTTCTGGGACAGTCAAACCTGGCATATCCTTATATGATTCCATTTTTGATTGTTATGCTTTTTACTCTGGATGAGAGAATTCTTCTTTCGGCCAATATAATTTATGCTATTTCCAATTTGATTCGAATTATTATGACGGTAAAGGCGGCGTCCAATCCTCAGGATGTAGTAGAGACCTGCATGATTGAGGCCATTATTGTAATCACCACCTTTGTAACTACCATGGCGGGAGTCAATATTATCAATAAATTTTTCAAGGCCTCCATGGATGAGATGCAGGTTATGGTAAATGAGGCCAAGGAGACCAGTGAGAACATACGAGTGGTTGCTTCTAATGTAGAGGTAAATACAGGTAAGGCTGTGGACGATGTAAAAGAGGCCACAGGTTTGGCTGAGAGTCTAGATGAGTCCATGGGAAATGTTTCCCTGGGAGTTCAGGCTATCGTAGATGCCATTGGCCAGCAGTCTACCAATACCATGTCTATTCAGGATTCCATTGATGTGACGGGCAAGGAGACCAAGAATATGGTAACCATGATGGAGGATATGGAGGAAAATATCGGCAGGGGCGAGGAGTCCATGAATAAGCTGATTACCACCGTAGAGAGTGCCGCTCAGGGAATTTCCGAAATGGAGCAGGCGGCAGATACCCTTCGCAACAAGTCCAAAGAGGTGGAGGGAGTTGTAGATGTAATTGTAAATATTTCTGATCAGACCAACTTGTTAGCTCTCAATGCTTCCATTGAGGCGGCCAGAGCAGGGGAGGCCGGCAAGGGATTTGCCGTGGTGGCAGATGAAATTCGCCAGCTGTCTGAGCAGACTAGAAATGAGACGGACAACATTCGTGAAATCCTGAATGAGTTGGTGGGAGATACCAACCTCCTGACAGAGAAGGTTCAGGAGAGTGTAGAACTCTCCAATACCCAGGATGGATTGGCCAAGGAGGCCAGTGCCCAGTTTGACCTGATTCGTGACAAGTCCCAGGGACTTTCCTCCAGTGTCAATATTGTGGACCGCAGTGTCAACGAACTCAAGGTGGCCAACAGCGAAATCGTGGATAGCGTGTCCACCTTGTCCGCCAGCAGTGAGGAAATCAGTGCCAGCGTGGAGGAAGCACATACTGTCAGCGGCAAGAATGTGGGAATCATCCGAAGCTTCGCCCGGGCAGTAAGTGATATTAACGACCAGGTATCAGATTTGAACAAGTAAGAGATTCGAGGGAAAAGATGAAAGGTGAGTACAAGACAAGACCTAGAAATGCCATTATAGAATATCTAAAAAAACATGCGGACAGGCGTTTTACAGCCAGAGATATTGTGGTGGCCCTGGAGGACCAGGGCTTAAATATTAACCGGTCCACCATTTATCGGAATCTTGAGAGGCTCTGCCAGGAAGGAGACTTG
>JAILSA010000020.1 GCA_024697885.1 Eubacterium sp.
GAGGCAGGACCCTGACAGCCAGCTCTGGAAGGATGTTCAAGGGGCCAGCGACCTCTATAACAGGGGAGGTTTTTCCAAATCCTACCTCTTTGAGAAAAATCCCGAGAAGATGATGGACCGGGGGAGAACGGGTCACTACGGCGTCAAGGTGGGAGTGACAAAGTTCTGTAATGGAAAAAAGGCAGAATTTGAGGCAAAAGTGCCTATTAATGCCCAGGATGTCCTGGAATTTCGAGACCAGGCCGGGGAGAGAACCTACGAATTTACCACGGCGAGAGATTTTAAAGAAGGGGAGGTAGTTTCTAGTAAAATTTTGCCTGGAAGTCCTGTCAAGGTGGGCCAGGAGGTTTTTCGTACCAGAAACAACAAGCTTCTTGATTCCATTGAACAAAGGATAGAGGAAGGGGCGGGGAAGTTCCCCTTACAGGCTCGCTTTGAGGCCAAAATCGGCCAAAGGGTCAGCTTAGAAATCCGGGGCAGGGGCCTGGCAGTAAAGACAGAGGGAGACTTGTGGCAGGAGGCCAAGAATCGACCTTTGCAGGAAGAAGATATCGAGAAAAAACTTGCTGCCCTTGGAAATACCCCATATGTTTTTGAACAATTAGATTTTGATATGGAAGAGGGCTTTATGAGTTTAGGTGGCCTTAAGGGATTGAGGCGACAGGCTCTAGCGGCCTGGGAAGAGGCGGCCAAAAGTCTTAGAAGTGCTGTGGCCTTTCAAGGCGGACCAAGCCTGGAATACGGGGAAGAGAAGAAGAGGATTGTAAGCCTTTCTAATCTTGACCAGCTAAGGGCGGCCATTTCCATGGACTCAAGAAAGATTTATGCCTTTCATCTAAAGCTTGCTGACCTTGGGCCTGAGGATTGGCAGGAGGCGGCTAAACTTTTGGAAGATGCCAATTATTGGATTTCCTTTCCGCCGATTTTGCGAGGTGAGGGAAGGGAAAATTGGGATCAAATCTGGCAGGAGAGAGGACATGTATTTGAGAAGGCCTCGGCTTTTGTCATTAACAGTCAGGTGGCCTGGCTCTACGGCCGCCAGTGTTTTTCCAATCTCACATGGATTACGGCGGAGAATATGTATGAGTACAACGGGGAGGCTAAAAAGGTCTACCAGGACATGGGGGCCAGGGGGCATATGAGTCAGGTCTACGGCCGGATTGAGGCCATGAAGACAAGGGGACCTGTGCCGGTAAAGAGTCTGCAGACCCCTAGAAAGGATGCCTTTGTAGTGGTAGACCACCCAGACTATGGCTATCGGTCTATCTATACAAAAAATACTTACGACAAAAAGGCAGTGGCGGATTTTGCAGAGTGGAATTTCACCCTGGAGAGTCCTCATGAGCTAGTGGAGGTTATAAGAACATGGAATTAATCGTGGCAGAGATTTCTCGCTATATCATTGTGATTTTCTTTGCTTTTTACACATATTTTAGCTACCGGGTTTTTACCAAGAAGACGGAGGAGGGCAAAAATTCTCTCTGGAAGGGCCAGAGGACGCTGACTGTTCTCATTACCCTTCTGTGTGGCTTTATCCTTCTTTTGGAAAAAAAGGACATAAAATATCTGGTGCTCCTGGTCCTGGAGCTGGCCTTTTACTTTTTCTTTGTGAAAATCTATCAGGTCTTTTACAAGGGCCTGTCTAAGCTGGTTCTCAACAACATGATGATCTGCATGATGGTTGGTTTTATTATGATGGGCCGGCTGGATTATGATTATGCCATTCGACAGCTTCTGATGGCGTCCATTGCCATGGCAGTCTGTCTTTTGGTACCACTTTTTATTGAACGAATCCAGATTTGGGAGAAACTGGGTTGGTATTATGCCATGGCAGGCCTGGCTTTTTTGGCCCTGGTCTTTGTGATTGGCGTGGAAAAATACGGGGCAAAAAACTGGATCGCCTTCGGGGGCTTTGCCATTCAGCCCTCAGAGTTTGTCAAAATTATTTATGTCTTTTTCATTGCCAGTCTTTTGGCTAAGTTTCGAGATTTTCGTCATGTGGTATTGATTACTATATTGGCGGCTGCCCATGTGATTATTCTGGTGGTGGAAAAGGATTTGGGGGCGGCCCTGATTTATTTTGTCACTTATCTGGCTATGCTCTACACAGCCACCATGCAGGTGGGCTATCTTCTGGCGGGATTGGCCGGCGGAACGGGAGCGGCCCTGGTGGCCTATAAGCTATTTAGCCATGTGCGAACCCGCGTCATTGCCTGGCAGGACCCCTGGTCTCACATTAACAATGAGGGTTACCAGATTACCAGAAGTCTTTTTGCCATTGGAACGGGAGGCCTCTTTGGCATGGGACTGGGACAGGGTTTGCCGGAAAGCGTTCCCGTAGTGGAGAGCGACTTTATATTTTCAGCTATTGCAGAGGAGATGGGTGTGATTTTTGCCATCTGTCTGATTTTGGTTTATATCTCCTGCTATATTATGTTTGTGAATATAGCCATGAAAATGAACAAGCTTTTTTACAAGCTGACTGCCTTTGGCCTCAGCGTTGTATTTATTTTTCAAACCTTTATGTGCATCGGCGGCGCCTGCAAGTTTATTCCATCTACAGGTGTCACCCTGCCTTTGATTAGCTACGGTGGTAGCTCCATTATCACCACCATCCTTATTTTTAGCATCATTCAGGGCATGTATGTGCTGAATGGAAGAGAGGAGGTGGCTGAACATGGCGAAAAAAATGAGTAAAATCGACAAGAAGATAAAGCAGTTAGAGGAAAAACAGGAGAAAAAGAGGCTGGCTCAGGAGAAGAATATTGTCAAGAGAAGGAACCAGGAAATGGCTCTTTTTACCTATCTGTTCATTGCCCTTTTTCTATGCATGAGCGGCTACATCGTCTATTTTGTAATCCACGATGCGGACCGGGTTTTAAACAATCCACAGAATAAGCGTCAGGAACTTTTGGCCAAAAGGGTGACCAAGGGGGACATTGTCTCTGCGGACGGCAAAAGACTGGCCTATACCAAGACGGGAAAGTCAGGCCAGGAGACCAGGGTCTATCCTTACCGCGGTCTTTTTGCCCATGTGGTGGGTCAGACTGCCCAGGGGGCTTCCGGCCTGGAATCCACAGAGGGATTTACCATGCTGACCTCTGGAATCAATCCCTTGAAGGGCATGTACAACCAGATTAAGGGGGTAAAAAATCCAGGCAACAATGTGGTGACTACCCTGAATTTGAATTTAACTCAGGTGGCCTCCTCGGCTATGGGGTCGAAGAAGGGGGCCGTGGTGGCCATGGACCCGGAGACGGGCAAAATTCTTGTGATGCTGAGTCTCCCTACCTACGACCCCAATAACTTGACTTCCAGTCGGTGGAAAAAGCTCAGCCAGGATGAAGATTCTGTCCTCTACAACCGGGCTACCCAGGGCTTGTATCCGCCGGGTTCCACCTTTAAGCTCTATACAGCCCTGGAGTTTATGAGGGAAAATGAGGACTACAAAAAATTTACTTATAAGTGTACAGGAAGCATTGGCACCGGCAATTCCAAAATCAGTTGTTATGATGGGGAGGTCCACGGAAAGGTGGATTTGGCCACAGCCTTTGCAGAGTCCTGTAACTCCACTTTTTGCTCTATTGCCAGCGGCTTAGATCTGACAAAGTGGAACAAATTATGCAAGTCTCTCTACTACAACCGGGCCATGCCTTTAGATAAGTTAGAGCAAAACAGCTCCCGTTTTTCTGTGTCCTCTGACTCAGAAATGGGGGATGTTATGCAGGCTGGTATTGGCCAGGGAGACACCTTGGTAACTCCTTTGCAAAACTCTTTTTTGGTGGCGGCAGCTCTCAATGGGGGAGAGCTTATGAAGCCATACTTAGTAGACCATGTGGAGGATGTTGACGGGGGAATTGTTTCCCAGACCGAAATAAAGAAGGTGGCTTCGCCTCTTAGCAAGAAGGAGGCCAAGGCCCTGAAAAAATTAATGAGACAAACCGTCCTATCCGGTACAGCCACAGCCCTTGCCTCTAGCAATTATACGGCAGGTGGCAAAACAGGATCGGCGGAATTTCATAATGGCAGCAAGGACTCCCACGCCTGGTTTGTGGGCTACGGGGAGAAAAATGGCAAGAAACTGGTGGTCTCTGTTGTTGTGGAGGCGGCGGGAACGGGCTCAGCCTACGCCGTACCAGTGGCCAGACAGATTTTTGATGCCTACTTTTAACTCAGTCGGAGTACAAGCTCCGAGCGAATTAAACGCTCCGCGAGTGAGTCTTGACATCATTGGGGTTATAAAATTTTAGCGAGGAGGTATTGTTATGTTGGAAAAAATTGATGTGAACAAGAAACTAAAATCCGCCGAGTACGATGCGCTTATGGAGCCTTTGGTGATTCGGATTGGAGAACTTCAAAGGCGCTGCAAGGAGGAGGGGATTCCCCTTGTGATTTTTATGGAGGGCTTAGAGGCCTCCGGCAAGGGAACCATGATCAACCGCATGATTCGCCCCCTTGACCCCAGAGGCTTTCAGGTGTTTACCATGGAAAAGGAGTCGGAGGACGATGCCATGCACCCTTATCTCTGGCGCTTTTTGACCAAAATGCCAGCCAGGGGAAGAATTGGAATTTTTGACAGCAGCTGGTACCAGGGTGTCCGCCAAGGTCTGATTACTCCTGAGGAATTGGCAGACGCGGAGCGACAGCTGACGGATGACGGCGCCATTGTAGCCAAGTTTTTTCTCCTGATTAGCAAGGAGGAGCAGGCTAACCGTCTGAAGAACCTTGACAAGAACAAGGAGACCAAGTGGAGGGTCAAGGAAAAGGATTGGAAGGAAAATAAGAAGTTCGACAAGGCTCTGGCCGAGTACGATGAAATCCTGCATGCCAGTGACAAGGCCAATGCTCCTTGGACTATTGTGGAGGCCATGGACAAGCGCTATGCCACTTATAAAATTATTCAGGACCTGGTTCAGAAAATGGAGGCAGCTCTGGGACGAAAGAACAAGCCAGATCCTATTTATGTGGAGGAGGACAAGGCAGACCTTCGCAACCGAGTTCTCCAGGGAATTGACCTCAATAAGTCTCTGACCCAGGAAGAATATCGCAAGAAGAAAAAGGATTTGCAGGCCAGGCTCAGCAGGCTTCACAATGAGATGTACCTACAGAGACTTCCTGTTGTCCTGGCCTTTGAGGGCTGGGACGCCGGAGGAAAGGG
>JAILSA010000073.1 GCA_024697885.1 Eubacterium sp.
TCCTAACTTGGCCAATGGCTGCTCCTCTCTCACTTGGTCTCCAGAGGAAGGCCGTACATCCTGCAGGCGTTTTCCCTGGTGACGCGAATCACTTGGTCTCGATCTATTCCCTTAATCTGGGCCAGTTTGTCCGCCACATAAATCAGGTTGGAGGAGTCGTTTCTCTTCCCCCTGTTGGGCTCTGGTGCCATGTAGGGACTGTCTGTCTCTAGGACAATTTTTTCCAGAGGAATGGTCTCTGCGGTCTTCACCAGCTTCTTGGCATTTTTGAAGGTCAAAACTCCTCCGATACCAATGTAAAAGCCCATTTCCACAAACTCCTTAGCCATTTCTGCCGAGTAGGAGTAACAGTGGATGACGCCGCCGCAGTCGTAGGCCCCGGTCTTTCGAATCAAATCCATGGTGTCCTCCGCCGCATCCCGGCTGTGGACCACAATGGGAAGCTTTACATCCTTGGCCAAATCAATCTGGCGGATGAACCAGCGCTTTTGAATAATAGGTGCCGGGTCCGACCAGTGGTAGTCCAGGCCGATCTCCCCGATGGCAACCACCTTGGGATTATGGGCTTTTTCCTCCAGCCAGTCTATGTCAAACTGGTTGAGGTCCTGGACCTCGCTGGGATGGACGCCGATAGCGGCATAGACAAAATCATACCTCTTGGCCAGGGCCAGGCTGGTCTTACAGCTATCCATATCAGAACTAATATTTACAATGGTCCCCACCCCCTGGTCTGCCATTGAGGCGAGCAACTGGTGGCGATCCTCCTGAAAGGCCTCGTCATCGTAGTGGGCGTGGGTCTCAAAAATCATTTCTTGCATATCTTTTTCCTTAACAAATCTCTGCTCCGGATGGCATATCCTTCTCCGGGGTCAAAAGCGCCAAATTGCCCTCTGCATCCTCTGCGCAAAGAAGCATTCCCTCAGACAAAACTCCTGCCAGTTTGGCCGGCTTAAGGTTTACAAGAACCATAACCTTCTTGCCCACCATTTCCTCTGGTGTGTAATACTTGCGAATACCAGACACAATCTGCTTGGTCTGGCTGCCAATGCGAACCTGGCTGCAAAGGAGTTTCTTGGACTTTGGCACAGCCTCGCAGGACACAATCTGTCCCACCTGGAACTGCATTTTCATAAAGTCATCAAAGCTAATCTCTGGCTTTGCTTCAATATCAATTCCCTCTTCCTCCTCTTTTTCCTCTACAGGAGCTGGGAACTTCTCACTTACTTCTTTCATTACCTCTTCCACATCCAGACGGGCAAAGAGGATTTCCGGTTTTTCTGTCACCTGAGTGCCGGACTTGTACTGACCCCTGGCCAAATCCTCCAGGTCGCACTTGTCTGTGCAAATCTGGCTGAGGATTTTCTCTGAGGTCTCTGGCATAAAGGACTCTAACAAAATAGCTCCCATGCGGATTCCGTCCATGAGGTGGTAGAGAACAGTGGCCAAACGGTCCTTCTTGGCCTCATCCTTAGCCAGTACCCAAGGCTCTGTCTCGTCAATATATTTGTTGCAACGCTTAAAGAGGTTGAAAATCTCTGTAATGGCATCTGCCACTCTCAGCTGGTCCATTTTCTCCGTTACCTTACCTGGAGTCTGGTCAAGTACCGCCTGGAAGTCCTGATCCATATCCTCGTAAACTTCCTTGTTTTCCACCAGGCCACCGAAGTACTTGTTGCTCATGGAAATGGTGCGGTTTACCAGATTTCCCAAGGTGTTAGCCAGGTCGGAATTCATGCGCTCTACCATCAGTTCCCAGGTAATGACGCCGTCGTTGTCAAAAGGCATTTCGTGGAGAACAAAATAGCGGACTGCGTCCACGCCAAAAAAGTCTACCAGGTCATCGGCATAGAGCACATTTCCCTTGGACTTACTCATTTTGCCATCTCCCTGAAGGAGCCATGGGTGACCAAATACCTGCTTAGGCAGTGGCACCTCAAGAGCCATAAGAATAATTGGCCAGTAAATTGTATGGAAGCGGATAATGTCCTTACCAATCAGGTGAAGGTCCGCTGGCCAAAATTTATCATAGAGGTCTCCGTGATTTCCATCTGCGTCATATCCAAGACCAGTGATGTAGTTGCTGAGGGCATCTAACCACACATACACAATGTGGCCCGGGTCGAACTCCACTGGAATTCCCCACTTAAAACTGGTACGGGAAACACAGAGGTCATTGAGACCTGGCTTCAAAAAGTTGTTTACCATCTCGTTCTTGCGGGACACCGGCTGAATAAACTCCGGATGGTCCTCAATGTGCTTCATAAGACGGTCCTGGTACTTGCTCAGTTTGAGGAAGTAGGCCTCCTCCCTGGCTGGCTGAACCTCGCGACCACAGTCTGGGCACTTGCCGTCCACTAGCTGGGACTCTGTGAAAAAAGATTCACATGGGGTACAGTACATACCCTCGTAAAATCCCTTGTAAATATCTCCCTTATCGTAGAGTTTTTTGAAAATCTTCTTGATCTGGGTCTCATGATCCGTATCTGTGGTGCGGATAAATTTGTCGTAGGAGGTGTTCATCAAATCCCAAATTCTTTGAATTTCTCCGG
>JAILSA010000126.1 GCA_024697885.1 Eubacterium sp.
TGGTTACCTGGATGGTCTCGTAGTCTGCCAAGTCCTCCTTAGAAACCTCCAAAAGGTCCATAACTGTCTTTTTCTGGTCCTTGGTCAAATCCGCCCCAAAGGCAATGTAGGGTTTGACCTCAATAGAATCCGCCTGAACTCCCTGGCTCAGGCTCAGTCCCATGGCCAAAGCTAGGGCCAGGGAGGTAAAAATCTTATATTTTCTCTTCAATTTTCTCAACCTTACCTTTCTGAACTTTCCCCGGGAAAGTCTTCAGAAATCAGATGGCAGAGATGCGGTCAAGTGCCTTGGCAGTGTTGTCGGCAGAGCCAAAGGCTGTCAGGCGGAAATATCCCTCTCCGCTTGGTCCAAAGCCTGAGCCCGGTGTTCCCACAACATTTGCCCTCTCTAAGAGAAGATCGAAGAAATCCCAGGATTTCATTTTGTCCGGTGTCTGCAACCAAATATAAGGCGCATTGACACCACCGAATACAGTATAACCCATTTGGGTCAATCCGTCACGAATTGTTTTTGCATTGTTCATGTAGTAGGCAATCTGTTCCCCTGTCTGGGCCCTTCCCTCTGGGCTGTAAACCGCCTCTCCGGCTCTCTGAATAATGTATGGGGCACCGTTAAACTTGGTTCCGTGGCGACGGGCCCACAGGCTGTTGAGGGTCACACCCTGGGACACAATTTCCTTAGGCACAACCGTAAAGCCCAGACGGGTTCCGGTAAAGCCGGCGTTTTTGGAAAAACTTCTCATCTCAATGGCACAGGTCTTGGCCCCCTGGCACTCGTAGATGGTGTGAGGCACATCCTCCTCTGAAATATAGGCTTCATAGGCCGCATCATAAATAATAATGGCCCCGTTTTGGTTGGCATAGTCCACCCATTTTTGGAGTTCATCCTTCTTGAGGGTGGTTCCCGTTGGGTTGTTTGGACAGCAAATATAAATAATATCTGGGGTCTGGGCAGGAATCTCTGGCACAAAATTATTTTCCGCTGTACATGGCATGTAAATCACCTTGGACCAGCACTCCTTGTCCTTTAGGTAGTCTCCCGTCTTTCCTGACATGGCATTGCTGTCCACATAAACAGGGTAAACCGGATCTGTCACTGCAATTATATTATCCTGGGCAAAAATGTCCACAATATTTCCGGAGTCGCTCTTGGCACCGTCGCTGACAAAGATTTCATCCAGGGCAATCTCCACTCCCCTTGCCTTGTAGTCATTGTCCGCAATGGCCCTTCTCAAAAACTCATATCCCAGGTCTGGGGCGTAGCCGTGGAAGGTCGCCGCCTGACTCATCTCCTCTACTGCCCCGTGCATGGCTTCAATCACCGCCGGGCAAAGAGGCTGTGTCACATCTCCAATTCCCAGGCTGATAATCTCCTTGTCCGGGTTGGCCTCCTTGTAAGCTGCCACCTTTTTTCCAATGGTGGAAAAAAGATAGCTTCCAGGCAGTTTCAAATAGTTATCGTTAATTTTAAACATGATTTTCTCCTTTTCTCAACGCAAAAAAAAGCCCACCGGTGGCGTAATTGCTCATCGGCGGGCTAACCATTACATATATTTTCTTTGGTTTAATTACAGATCTACAGATCCAATAGAACCTGTCTTCAGTCCCTCGTTTACAACATAGTAAGCTTTGCCATCTTCTGGTTTGATATAAAGCTTAGTGGACTTAATTGCAGAAGCTTTCTTGCCCTCTGCTTCCCAAGCAGCAACTACTTTCTCCATAATTGCCTTCTGAGAATACTCATTTCCATTGTACTGTACAAAAACATCAGCCTTAATCTCTTTTGTAGTAGTTCTCTTGGTAGCTGTTGTCTTCTTTGCAGTAGTAGTTTTAGTTTTCCTAGTAGCTGTTGTCTTCTTAGCAGGAGCCTTAGTAGCAGTTGTCTTAGCTGTAGTTGTCTTAGCTGGAGTTGCTTTAACTTCTTCTTTTGCTGCTGCAGTTGCTTTTGTAGCTGTTGTTGCCATAATAAACCTCCATTAAATTCAAAAACAATTGATATTTTCAAAGACGATTATACAACCTTTATCATTTTTTTACAATCACAAATTTAACAAAATTTTTTTTTAGGACTGGCTTATTCTCTACACTATTGCTAAAAAGTCTTTACTTTTAGGGGAAAATCCCTTAAAATGTATTATATAATTTGCTTTACAAAGCGAGCGGAAAGGATGGATGTAAGCATATGAAAAAGTTTTTGAAAGTTCTCCTTGGCTTAGTTGTCTTTGCAGCTGCCGTAGCGGGTGTCATTTACTTTATCAAAAATGTTTTGATGAAAGACTACTTAGAAGATTATGACGATGACGATTTCGACAATGATCTCTATGATGACGGTGAGGATCGAGACTATGTTACTCTCACTCCTGAAGAGAAAGCTCAGGAAGATGACATAGACGAGGACGATGTCTTGGTAGAAGACGCAGACCTTGTAGATGAGGATGCCGACCAGGAAGATAAATAAAATTTTTTAGTCTAAAAAAGACAGCCTGACATGATTTGTCGGCTGTCTTTCTTTTTGTCTTCATGTCAAGACTCGCTCGCGAGTCTTGCGCCGAATTCAAATTCTTAGCGGGAAAGTCTTCTGGTCATACTGTAGAGAAGTTCGTCAATATCCTTGGTCATATTCAGGGCCTCGTCAATATCGTAGTCACAGAATTTTCCTTCCTTGAAGGCCACCACTCGGTTGGTCTTGCCCTCAATCAAAATATCCACGGCCAGAGCTCCCATGGCGGAAGCGTAAACGCGGTCACGACAGCTTGGGTTTCCGCCTCGCTGGATGTGGCCGATTACTGTAGCTCTGGTCTCGATACCAGTTCTCTCCTCAATCTTCTTGGCCAGCTCGTGAGACCTTCCAATACCCTCTGCATTTACTACAATGTGGTGCTTCTTACCCTTGCGGCGCTTGGAGAGGATTTTCTCAATAATTTCCTCCTCATCGTTGTCGTAGCGCTCTGGCACCATAACGTACTCAGATCCATTGGAAATACCGCACCAGAGGGCGATATGTCCCGCTGTTCTTCCCATTACCTCAATAATCGAGCAGCGCTCGTGGGAGGCAGAGGTATCACGCACCTTGTCAATGGCCTCCATAGCTGTATTACATGCTGTATCAAATCCGATGGTGTACTCGGTACAGGCAATATCCAAATCAATAGTTCCCGGAATTCCTACGGTGTTGATGCCGTTTTCTGACAGCTTCTGGGCTCCGCGGAAGGAACCGTCTCCTCCGATTACTACTACGCCGTCGATGCCGTGCTTGCGACATACTTCTGCGGCTCTTTTCTGGCCTTCTGGCGTGCGCATCTCATCGCAGCGGGAGGTAAAAAGAATGGTTCCACCCCTCTGCACAATATCCGTTACACTCATGGTATGCATATCAATAATATCTTCTTCCAAAAGTCCGGCATATCCCCTGCGAATACCCTTTACCTGCAGGCCACTTGAGAGGGCCGCACGGACTACCGCACGAATTGCGGCATTCATACCAGGCGCATCACCACCACTTGTCATTACTCCAATTGTCTTAATTTCTTTAGCCATTTTGTCAAAAACCTCCAATGTTTTGTAAACCCATATGTTCTGTAAAAATGTGCCTGTCCTATGTCCGCAGACACAATTTTATTTTACAATGATTATACCTAATTTTCAATACTCTTTTCCACCACTTTCACATTGTCAGCCCCTAATCGATCCCGGAGAATTTCTAAGAGATTTGGGTCCGCCTTAGTGGCCCTGCTCCTTGGATACTCCTTGTGGGCCCTCTCCTGTCGGAGGAAAATGTGTATGGTGTCCCGACCGTCGTAGCGGCCGGTGGTATCTATGATCCACTGCTCCACTTTTAGGTATTCTTCCTTGTTCTCAAACTGGAGCCAGATATCCTTGTCCAATTCATCGAAAGGGATGATGTCAGCACAAATCATTTTGGCAGGCTTGTCCTCCTCCACTGTGACCCTTCCCTTAATGAGAACCTTCCGGTCCTCCTCAATGAGACTGCGGTTTTTCTCGTAGTCCTTAGGAAAAACGATTACTTCCACCTGGCCGTAGAGGTCCTCAATGGTAATAAAGGCCATAAGACTGTTGGTCCTGGTGGTCTTAACCGTCTTGGAGGTAATCATTCCTCCGATGACTGCATTTTCCTTGTCCTTGACCTTTGGCACCTCTTCTCCCTCCGCCGGCACAAAGTCAATGGTCCTGCGGCTGGTGACTTTTTCTAAGAGGCCAATGTAGTTTTCCAGAGGGTGGCCGGAGATATAGACTCCTAAAACCTCTTTTTCACCGGCCAGGATTTCCTCCTTGTCAAACTCCTCCACAGGGGGCATGACAATGTCTAAACTCTGCTTTTCTTCAGGCTCTGCAAAGTCAAAGAGAGACATCTGGCCCGTCATAGTCTTTTTCTTTTCCTGGGCTACCCCCTCTAGGACGCTGGCGTATACCAGGGTCTTTTGCCTGCGGTTTCCCGGCAGACTATCAAGGGCACCTGCCTTAATAAAGCTCTCAAGGGTTCGCTTGTTTATGGATTTGCCAGAAAGTCTCTGACATAGGTCCTTGAGGTTGCGGTATGGACCGCCCTTTTCCCTCTCCTCTACGATTTCGTCAATAACCGGCTTACCCACTCCCTTGATGGCAGCCAGGCCGTAGCGAATGTTTTCCCCATCTGGGCTAAAGCGGTACTGACCGGAGTTAATGTCCGGCGGCAAAATTCCAATGCCCATCTGGCGACAGGTCATAATGTACTCTGTGATTTTTCCCGTATTTTCCAAAAAGGAGGTCATAAGGGCCGCCATAAAGTCCACTGGGTAGTGGCACTTCAGGTAGGCCGTCTGGTAGGAGACTACGGCATAGGCAGCCGCGTGGGACTTGTTAAAGGCGTACTTGGCAAAGGACAGCATCTCGTCAAAAAGCCTCTTGGCCACTTCCTCCGAAATACCTCTCTTGACGCAGCCATCAATCCCCCTCTCCTCATCTCCGTAGATGAAGGCGGTCTCCTCCTTCAAGAGCTTGTCCTCTTTTTTCTTACTCATGTATCGGCGCACCATGTCCGCCCCGCCTAAGGAGTAGCCAGCCAACTGCTGGAAAATCTGCATAACCTGCTCCTGGTAGACGATACAGCCGTAGGTTGGGGACAAAATAGGCTCTAACTCCGGGCAGTCGTAACTAATGTTATCCTGGTCGTTTTTGGCCTCAATATACTTGGGAATAAAGTCCATTGGGCCCGGGCGGTAGAGGGAAATTCCGGCGATAATATCCTCCATGGAATGAGGCTTTAACTCCTTCATAAAGCTTCTCATTCCGGCGGACTCCAACTGAAAAACTCCTTCTGTATGGCCCTGGCTAATCATGTCATAGACCTCCGGGTCCTCATAGTCAATGTCATGGACATCAAATCTGCCATTGATGGCATCCCGGATGACCGTCAGGGTTCGAAGGCCCAAAAAGTCCATTTTCAATAGGCCCAATTCCTCTAGGGTCACCATGGTATACTCTGTAGTGACAGACCCGTCTGTGGCGGCAGACAAAGGCACAAACTCATCCACCGGTTTCGGGGAGATTACCACACCGGCCGCGTGAATGGAGGTGTGTCTTGGCAGGCCCTCAAGGCGCATGGACATGTCAATTAATTTCTTGGCCTGTTCGTCGGACTCGTAGATTTTTTTCAAGTCCGGATTCATGGTCAGGGCCTTTTGAATGGTAATATTTAATTCCATAGGAATGGATTTGGCAATGGAGTCCACATAGGCGTAAGGGTAGTCTAGAACCCTTCCCACATCTCGAATTACCATGCGGGCGGACATGGTTCCAAAGGTGACAATCTGGGACACATGGTCCTCCCCATACTTGCGGTTGACATAGTCAATGACCTCCTGTCTTCTCTCGTAGCAAAAATCCACGTCAATATCGGGCATGGTAACACGCTCCGGATTGAGGAAACGCTCAAAGAGAAGGTTGTAGCGGATCGGGTCAATCAGGTCCGTAATATTGAGGGAATAGGCCACTATACTTCCCGCCGCCGAGCCTCGGCCCGGTCCCACGGGAATGCCATTGTCCTTGGCGTACTTGATAAAATCCCAGACAATGAGGAAGTAGTCCACAAAGCCCATGCTGCTAATAGTATCTAACTCATAATCTAAGCGGTCCTGAAGCTC
>JAILSA010000147.1 GCA_024697885.1 Eubacterium sp.
AAATCATATAAATGTTACTATTAGAAGAGAGATGGGTGGCGATATTGACGCCGCCTGCGGTCAGCTCAGACAGACTTATATGGAGCAGACGGACAAAAGTTCATAGGAGGTTAAACTGTGAAATCATTTTCCATAACAGATACGGGGCGAGTCCGGAACAACAATCAGGACTGCGTACTGTGTGAAGAAAATGCAGTAGGATGCTTCCCAAATTTATTTATTGTGGCAGACGGAATGGGAGGTCACAACGCAGGAGACACGGCTTCTAAAATGTGTGTCCGAGTGGTGAGCGAACAGATTAGCATTTCAGAAAAAAGAACACCGGTAGGTGTATTCGAAGAGGCTGTCATGGTTGCCAATCAGCAGATTCACAGGAGTGCAAATGAGAATGTGGATTATGCGGGCATGGGAACGACCATGGTGGCGACAACAATATTTGAGAATGTGGCTTACGTTGTCAATGTAGGCGATTCTAGACTGTATCAATATAGTGGTGAGTTGAAGCAAATTACGGTGGATCACTCTCTGGTAGAAGAGATGGTGCAATCCGGTGAGCTTCGAAAGGATGAAATGAGAACTCATCCCAATAAGAATATCATAACACGAGCTCTTGGAACGGACACTAGTGTTCGACCTGACTGTTTTGAAATAGGGGTAAAACAAGGGGACGTGCTTTTGTTGTGTTCTGATGGCTTGTCCAATATGCTAGAGGATGAGGCCATGGAAGAAGTTTTGAAGAAGAACGGGGATGATTTGGAGCAGGCGGCTCGCACGCTTGTAGACCAGGCCAACGAGGCCGGTGGCAAGGACAACATATCAGTAGTTCTTATTTCTATATAATCGGAGGTAAGTATGATAATCAATATCGGAACAATGATTGGCAATCGCTATGAAGTGATTGAAAAAGTTGGTACCGGTGGCATGGCTGATGTATATCGGGCCATGGATCACAGACTCAACCGTTATGTGGCAGTCAAGGTACTAAAAAATGAATACAGTGAAGATACAAAATTTGTCAGCAAATTTGGTCAGGAGGCCCAGGCGGTAGCAGCCATGTCTCACCCAAATGTGGTGGCAGTTTATGACGTCGGTGAAGAGCAGGGAATGCACTATATTGTCATGGAGTTTGTAGAAGGCATTACCCTCAAACACTACATAGAGCGCAAGGGAAAACTTTCCGTGAGAGAGGCTGTTGGCATCGGTATTCAGATTGCATCAGGTCTTGAGGCGGCTCACACCAATAACATTATTCACAGGGATATTAAACCACAAAATATTTTGATTTCCAGAGATGGAACCGCCAAGGTAACAGACTTTGGTATAGCAAAGGCAGCTAGTTCTAATACCATTACTGCCTCTGCCATGGGTTCTGTCCACTATATTTCGCCAGAGCAGGCCAGAGGCGGTTTTAGCGATGAGAAGTCGGATGTATACTCTTTGGGTGTCAGCATGTATGAGATGCTCAGTGGAACCCTTCCTTTTAACGGGGAGAGCGCAGTGGCTGTGGCCCTGGCTCATATCCAGGAGGATGCAGTGCCACTGACGGCTATTGATGCCACCATTCCTAAGGGAATCAGCGACATTGTAGCCAAGTGTATGCAAAAAAAATCTGACCTTCGCTATGCCACTGCAGGGGACCTGATTTCAGAGTTAAAAATGTTCCTGCAGGACCCAAATGGCAATTATGGAATTGTGAGATCCATGTATGAAAATACAGACACTATTTTCATTAAGCCAGTGGATGTCAATCGAATTAAGGATGCCACCAAGGTGCCAGAGGAGGCCAAGGCTCAAGCAAAGCCGGCAGAGACAAATGTGGCCAAGGGACAGGAGACAAACAAAGAAGAAGAGAGCGAAGTGGATCCAAAACTGGAGAAGGCTCTCATTGGCGGAAGTATTGTAGTCGCCATTATCATCGGAATTGTAATTATTTATATTATTGGAAAGGTCTTTGGATTCTGGGGAGGTGCAAGCGGCTCTGTGGAGGCTACACCGACACCAGATGCCACCAAGGTGGAGGCCACTGCCACACCGGCTGCAGATTCCTCGGAGAAAAAAGTGGAAATGATTGACGTGGCTGACATGAGTTTAGAGGAGGCCAAAGAGGCCTTGACAGAGGCAGGATTTTCCAATATTAAGGTTTCAGAACAACAGTCTGACACAGTGGATTCTGGCAATGTAATCAGCACGGATCCAGAGGCGGGAACAGAAGTGGAAAAAGATGCAGAAATTACTCTTTTGGTAAGTTCGGGAACTTCTACTGTTCAAGTGCCAAGCGTTTCTGGCTATACAGTGGAGAAGGCAGAGTCAACCCTGGAGGGTCAGGGCTTTATAGTGGAGACTGGCAAAAAGGTTTACAGCGATAGCGTTGAAACCGGTCTTGTGGCCTATACAGATCCAAAGGGAGGAGCTCAGGCAAGCAAGGGAGCTACCATTACTCTCTATATCAGCAAGGGCAAGGAGCAGACCACCACAACTGTTCCGGATTTGATTGGTATGACCAAGGCTCAGGCCAAGGATGCCCTAAAGGCCAAGGGACTTACCCTGGGAACTATTTCCAAGGCCTATTCCGACAATGTTTCTAAGAATAGAATTTGCGTTCAGTCCAAGTCCTCAGGAACTGAGGTAAAGACTGGCTCTAAGGTCAATGTAACTCTGAGCCTTGGAGAAAATCAGAGCTATTCTTACTATAGTGAGTCCGTCAGCATCGTCAATCCTTTTGACTATGAGACAGACCCAGAGGCGACCTTTAAGTTCGTTCTCAGCCAGGATGGAAAGACAACTACCATCAAGGAAGTTACCCTTTCCTATTCCGACTTCCCATATACCATAACCAGTGTGAAGGGAAGCAGTGCATCGTCAGGTATTATCTATGTTTACAAAGACGGTGAGAAGCTCGATGATTCTTATGCAGTAGACTTTAAACAAGTAGCGGATAATTAAATGACGGGAAAGATTATTAAGGGCATCGCAGGCTTCTACTATGTGTGGTGTGAAGACGAGTGCCTATACGAATGCAAAGCCAAGGGGGCCTTCCGCAAGGATGGGACCAAACCCTTGGTGGGAGATAATGTAGAAATTCAGATATTGGATGAGGAAAAGTACTTAGGCAATATTGAGAAAATTTTGGAGAGAAAAAATGAACTCATTCGGCCAGCTGTGGCCAATGTGGATCAGGCTATGGTGATTTTTGCCATGGCAGAGCCCATGCCAAATCTCAATCTCTTAGACCGGTTTCTGGTGATGATGGAATGGCAGGGAGTGGAGACTCTTATTTGCCTGAGTAAGCAAGATGTGGTTTCTCAGGAAGAAATTGACCGTCTGACGGCCATTTACCAAAAGTGCAGTAACCGGGTTTTGACCATAAGCAATGTGGAAGAAACGGGAATTGATGAGGTAAGAGAGGCCCTTAAGGGCAAGACTACAGTTTTGGCGGGACCCTCCGGCGTGGGTAAGTCCAGCCTGGTCAATCATTTGGCTCCGGACGCTCAGTCCGAGACCGGGGAAATCAGTGAGAAAATTGGTCGAGGAAAACATACCACCAGACATTCGGAACTTTTTCACATAGGACGTAGGACCTTTATTTTTGACACCCCGGGATTTTCATCTCTGAAACTGCCGGATGTGGAAAAAGAGGACTTGTGCCACTACTTTTCTGAATTTCAAGAATACGCAAATCAGTGCAAATTTCAGCCGTGTTCCCATATTCACGAGCCGGGTTGCAAGGTAAAAGAGGAATTGGAGAAGGGGAATCTTTGCCAGACCCGATATGACAACTATGTACAGATGTACAATGAAATGGCGGACATGGAGAAAAGGAAAAACTGGAGGACCAAAAAATGACCTACAAATTGTCACCTTCCATTCTGGCGGCCGACATGAGCCGATTGGGGGAAGAATTGGAAGTGATTAAAAACGCAGGTGCAGAGTATGTCCATGTAGATGTGATGGATGGAGTCTTTGTGCCAAATATATCCTTTGGCTTGCCGGTAGTAGAGGGCTTGCGCAAAAAATCAGACCTCTTTTTTGATGTTCATTTGATGATTACCAACCCAATCCGCTATGTGGAGCGATTTGCAGAGGCGGGGGCGGACGGCATCACCGTACA
>JAILSA010000156.1 GCA_024697885.1 Eubacterium sp.
AGGCCAGCCAGGGAATCTATGTGATTTATGGTCCCAAGTCCTGGGGCGGGGACCTGGTGGGCCTGGTTTTGAGTCAGGAGCTTGGGGAGAGGTCCTCCTGCCTCTATGTCAATTTGGACCCTTTTTCCCCCTGGAGTCTGGCGGGGGAGGAGAGCCTGTCGGACCTGCTCTTTTCCCCGGGACAAAGTGGGGCCGCCATCCGGGACTTTGGCCAGGCCAAAAGTCTGCCGGGCTTTAAGCACTACCGGGATTTTTTGGACTGCAAGGCCTCGGATTTGGAGGGACTTTTAAAGGTTCTGGTGGGAGAGGATGGCCTTGCATCCGGGGTGTTGGTCTTGTCTGGAATTCAGGAGAATTTCTTGGAGATTTTGAGCCTTGGCAACGAAATTATTTATCTGGAGGAGGAGGGGCCCTGGGGCCAGAAGGAGAGACAGGTCTTTGAGGATATATGCCTTAAGGAGGGGCGACAGGACCTTTTGCAGAGGATGAAAATATGCCCTCTTGGCCAGGAGTGGCTGGAGCTTAGAGAGGTCTGGGAGAAAACCCAAATGGGGGACTGGGGCCAGCTAGACAGGTCCCCTGCCCGGGAGATTTTGGAGGGGAGGTGCCTTGATTTTGGAAGGACTTGAGGAATTAAAGGAAAAAATCCAGGACCAGGTTTTATTAGAGGTGCCACCGGGCGTTGACTTGCGAAGCCAGGAGCTTTTGGCCCTTATCGAGAGCCAGGTGGATTTGGCGGGACGAGACCACTACATCCGCCTGGAGGACAAGAAGAGGCTGCGCCATCAAATCTACAATTCCATACGAAAAATGGACGTGCTCCAGGACCTTTTGGAGGACCAGGAAATTACGGAGATTATGGTAAATGGGCCGGACAAGATTTTTATTGAGAGGGGAGGAGGCATGGAGGAGACAGGACTCTCCTTTAAGCCACCGGAACGGTTAGATAACATTGCCCAGCAAATCGCCTCGGCGGGAAACCGCATTGTCAATGAATCAAATCCTATTTTAGACGCCCGCTTGGCAGATGGGTCCAGAGTCAATATTGTGGTCCCTCCCATTTCCCTTTGCGGGGGGCCGGTTATCACTATTCGAAAGTTTCCCAAGGAGGCCATGACCATGGAAAAACTCCTGGAGTTTGGGGCTATAAGTCAGGAGGTGGCGGAGTTTTTGGAAAAATTAGTCCTTGCCCGCTATAACATTTTTATCTCCGGGGGAACCGGGGCGGGAAAGACCACCTTTCTCAATATTTTATCCAACTACATCCCCAGCCAGGAGAGGATTATCACCATTGAGGACTCGGCAGAATTACAGATACAAAGGGTCAAAAATCTGGTGAGCCTAGAGGCCAGAAATGCCAATGTGGAGGGAAAAAATCAGGTGACCATCCGGGACCTAGTAAAGTCTGCCCTCCGCATGAGGCCGGACCGGATTGTGGTGGGAGAGATTCGAGACGCGGCAGCCATTGACCTTTTATCTGCCATGAACACGGGACACGACGGGTCCCTGTCCACGGGTCATGCCAACTCTCCCATGGACATGTTAAACAGGCTTGAGACCCTGGTTTTGATGGGGATGGACATTCCTTTGGCCGCAGTCCGCCAGCAAATCGCCTCGGGAATTGATATCCTGGTCCACCTGGGAAGGCTTAGGGACAAGTCCCGCAAGGTCTTGGAGGTGGCAGAGGTGGACGGGGTTGAAAATGGCAAAATTCAGCTGCGGACCCTCTACCAATTTGTGGAGGAGGGGGAGAAAGATGGCAGGGTCCTGGGAAGGCTTAAAAAGGGGCCTGACTCCCTGCTTCATGTGGATAAGTGCCTGAGAGCGGGGGTGAAAATTCAGTGAATTACGAGGAATACAGGTTTTGCCCCAGAGAACTTTTGTCCTTTGGCCTGAGGGGAGCCGGCTTGGGGGCCCTACTTGCCTATCTTTTTTACGGCTCCTTTTATGTCGCAATAATACTGGCACCCCTTTTTGCCCTGGCCTATCTCCGGTGGAAGAAAAAGGCCCTGATCCAGGAGAGAAGGTGGCAGCTTATGGTGGAATTTAAGGACGGCATGGATTCTCTCCTGGCGGCCTTAGTGGCAGGCTATTCCATGGATCACGCCGTGGAGGAGGCCAGGAAGGACCTTCTTTTGATGTACGGCAAGGAGACCCTGATTACCAGGGAATTTTCCCAGATCTGCAGCAAGCTCAAGCTCAAAATCCAGCTAGATGACCTGCTGACAGATTTGGGCAGGCGCAGTCAGGTGGAGGACATTATAACCTTTGCGGCCATTTACTCCACGGCCAGAAGAAGTGGGGGCAATCTGGTTCAGGTCATGAAGAGGACAGCCAACAATATAGGGGAGAAAATGGACATTCAGAGAGAAATCCAGACCATGGTGGCAGGAAAGAAAATGGAGGCCAACTGTATGATGGTTATTCCTCTTTTGATTGTGGTCTATCTCAACCTTTTTTCCCCGGAGTTTTTGGCTCCCCTCTACGGCAATCTCATAGGGGCTGCCTTTATGACCGCCTGCCTGATTCTCTACGGTCTGGCCTTTCTTTGGAGCAGGAAAATTATGAACATTGAGACCTAGGGGGTGACAAGATGGATTTGTACAAGATGGACCAGGGGACGGAGGCCTACATGGAGGCTATTTACCCCAGAGAGGTGGGAAGGGACTTATGGAAAAAAATCTGGAAAAAGAGACTCTCAAACCTTTTCCTACTCCTGGGCCTGGCCCTGATTCTGGCCCTGGTGTGCCGCTTTATGCCCCAGGAAAAAAGGGTGGAAAATGGTATGGTCAAAAGGGGGGAGGAGGACCAGGAGCTAGAACTTTTGGTAACTAGAGATCAGAGGCAGGAGGCCATGACCTTCCAGTTAGAGAAAAGGCATTTGTCCCAGGAGGAAATCAAGGCCCTAGGGGATCAGATTCGGTCCCGGGGAGAGGCCCTTCTTCTGGGAGATAACCCCTCTGTGTCTGAGATCAGGACGGGGCTAAACTTTTTTACTGCCATAGAGGACTGTCCCGCCAGCCTGTCCTGGGATTATGAGGAGGAATTTTTTGGCCAGGACGGAAGTCTTATTAAGGAGTCTATTCCCAAGGAGGGGGTGGAGACGGACCTGATTCTCCACGCCTCCTACCTGGACTGGGAAGAGGATTTTGGCTACAGTCTCTTTTTGCCACCGCCAGATTTTTCCACAGAAGAAGAGGAAAAAATTCTGGTGCAAAGGGAGATTCAGGAGGCCATTGACCAGCAAGAAAGCAAGGAGGAAGTGGTTTTGCCTGACCTGGTGGCGGACCGGGAGACTTCCTATGGGGACAGGCAGGAGGAGGCTGGTTACGGGCCGGTGTATGTGATTATTTTTCTGATTCTAATGCTGCCCCTTATTTGGGGACAGGAGGTCAGGAAAAAAATGGAGGAGAGGGAAGAAGAACTTCTCCTAGACCATCCGGGTCTTGTTAACAAGCTTATGCTCCTTTTGGGGGCAGGGCTTACGGTGCGGGGGGCCGTGGACCGTCTGGTCCAGGAATACGAGACTGGTCTCAAGGAGGGCCAGAACAAGCGCTATGCCTACGAGGAACTCTGCATCTGTGCCCAGGAAATGAGGGATGGCAAGGGGGAGGCTATGGCTATGGAGGCCTTTGGAAAGAGGTGTAAACTCTTGCCCTACCTGCGATTTTCCTCTGTCATCGCCCAAAATATTAAGAAGGGGTCAGAGGGAATTTTGGAAATTTTGGAAACTGAGTCTATGGAGGCCCTGATTCAGAGAAAGTCCAGGGCGCTGGCTCAGGGGGAAAAGGCGGGAACCAAGCTGCTTTTTCCCATGATAATGATGCTGGGGCTGGTTATGGCCATGATTATGGTTCCAGCCTTTATGACAATGTAGTGAGGAGGAAAAAATATGTTGGATGTTTGGAAGAGATTTTTGTGGGAAGAGGATGCCATTGGGGTAGTGGAAATCATACTGATTTTGGTAGTTTTAGTGGCCCTGGTCCTGATTTTTAAGAACAAGATTACAGCCGTGGTTACAAGTGCCTTTAAAAGCTTCAATGACGACTCCAAAAAGATTATTGGTTAGGGGCAAGGGGTCCATAACAGTTTTTTTGAGCCTGTCGGGAATTTTGATTTTTGCCCTGCTTGGAAGCCTCCTGGACCTGGCCCGGTTCAGAGTCTGCCAAAACCAGGGAGAGAGGGCTCTGGCCACAGCCACAGAGGCCCTGATGACAGAGTACCACCGGGGGTTAGAAGACCACTATGGAATGATTTTTATGGAGACCTGTGGAGATTCCTACGAGTCAGTGATTAACCGCTACCTCTCCCACAGCCTAGAGCCCGGAGGAAGGGGAAGAACTTCCTTTTTGCGGCAGCAGCTGACGGATTTAAAGGTGGTGGAACGGCAGTATGCCGGGGACTTAGAAGCACTGGGAGTCCAGAGGGAAATCTCTGCCATGATGCTTAGGAAACTGACCAAGGAACAGCTTGAAAAGTTTAAGTCAAAGGCGGACAAACTGGCCAAGACGGAGAAGGAAGGGGAGAAAATCGAGAAAAAGCTGGAGGATGAAAGGGAGGCCGCAGAGTCGGAGGTTGACCTTTTAGAGCTTATGGAGCTGGTGGATGGAATCCAGATAAAAAAGGGAAAAATCCACTGCCAGGAGGATTTTCTCAAGATGTTTGCCACAGGCAAGAAAAAGGCCCAGAACTTCGGTGTTAACCAGAAAGAGGTCTGGAAAAAAATGAAGGAAAAGCTGGTGGATGTGGACCGGGAAAAGGACTTGAAAAAGAGGGTAAAAAAGGCCCTAAAGCTTACAGACAGGGCCCTGGAAATCCGCAAGAGCCTAAGGGCTAAGAAGAATAAGGAACTAAATAAGATAGTGGAGTCCCTCTCTGTCCTAGATTCCAACAAAAGCTGTCTAGAAGATGTGGATAAGGCACTCTTCGAGGGGGCCTCGGAGGAGAAAATCAGGGAACTTTGGAAGGACTATGACACGGCTGGCATTTCCTTTGATTACACCGGAGTCAGGGAAACCGGTGGGGGTGAAGATCCAATGAAGAGCCTGGCAGATTCCTGGAACAAGGGGATTTTGAGCCTGGTCTGGGAGGGAAAAGTGTCGGATCAAAAGGTTAGTCAGGCGGACAATTATGCCAAGCTCTACCGGGAAGAGGGAGAGGAGTATGGAGACAGGATTTCCGATTTTTCCCAAAACCAGGAGGTGGACCTGACGGGAAACCTAGGAGACCTGGCTTCCTATGGCATGGACGAATTTGCCTTAGACCAGTATGTGAAAAAGTATTTTACCAGTTTTTTGACCCAGGAGGACAAGTCGGAATGGAAGCGGGCCCTTTGCTACCAGTGGGAGTACCTAATTGGGGGCAAGGATTCGGATGCCGCCAACCTAAAGGCGGTGCTAGAGAGGATTTTGCTCCTCCGAACTCTGGTGAATTTCCCTGCCATTTACTCGGATTCGGCCATGAGAAATGAGGCCTATGGGGCCGCGGCAGCAGTGGTGGGTTTTACGGGTATGGAGTTTTTGATCCGCTTAACCCAGACCCTGATTATTCTGGTATGGGCCATGGTGGAGAGCATGGTGGATATTGCGGGAATTCTTCAGGGAAGGCATGTGCCTGTGGTGAAAAAGGCCCAGGATATTCTCACCAGTTTTCCAGAGATTTTTGCCATTCAGGGCAAGGCTATTTGCAGCCGGGCACGGAGGTTTAAGGAGGGGACGGACAAGTCCTTTGGCTATCAGGAGTACATTTTTTTGCTTTTTTCATCTACTCCCCAGTCTCTAAGGCGCTATCGACTTATGGATTTGGTGGACCAGGACATGAGAAAAAACGGCCACAAGGATTTTGCCCTGGGGACCATGGTTTTTGGTCTGAAGGTCCAGGGAAGCTTTTCCTGTCCCGCCTATTTTCTCCGATTTCCCCGGGTGGAGGAAATGCTAGAGAGAAAAATCT
>JAILSA010000168.1 GCA_024697885.1 Eubacterium sp.
GCTGCCAGTGGGAACTGGCTTTTTTCGACTTGTGGGGAGTCGAGAATAAAGTTTCGGGAAGTTGCGAAAGGAGGATCGTGAGCGTAGGGTAAGAAACATGGTTGGATCATACATAATTGTTGTGACTTTGTTTTTTATAAAAAATTTGGAGGTTAATTAAATAATGAAGGGTTTAAAAATTTTGAAAGTGGTAGCAGGAGCTGCACTTTGTCTTATGGCAACATTTGCAATTTCCGCCAAGGCGGACGCGGCAAGTAAGTGGTATATTTCACCATCCGGAAGCGATTCTAACTCCGGTACATCCACAAGTGCACCGTTTAAAACATTGATGCAGGCTCAGTCCGCAGCATCATCTGGTGACACAGTTTACATTATGGGTGGAACCTATAACATTTCATCAGCTGCAGCTAGCGATAGCAACTATTACTATGCAAACCAGTTTACCAAGAGTAATATTACCTATCGTGCATACTCTTCTAAGAGTGTACCAGTTTTCAATTTCTCCGGAATGAGCACATCTAAGCGTGTGGCTGCATTCCATGTAAAGAGTGGTGTAACAGGCGTTACCTTCCTTTGCTTTAAGGTGACAGGAGTTCCAGTAGGAAGCCAGAAACAGTCTGAGTGCTTCCGCGTAGAGGGTTCTTGTACTATTAACCAGGTAACCTGCTGCAACGCAAATGCAAACGGTTTTTATTTCTGCAACAACGGAACAGGTAAAGTGATTAAGTGTGATGCTTATAATCTTTACACATCAAACAGCACATCCAACTCCAACACAGACGGCTTCGGTGCTCACGCTAAGGGTGTAACCTTCCAGCAGTGCCGTGCCTGGTATTGTGGAGATGACGGATTTGATTGCTTGACATCTAAGGGCTCTAACACCTTTGATACCTGCTGGGCTTACGGCATGACAAAGGGCGGAGATTCCAACGGATTCAAGATTGGCGGATACGGAACAGGTACAGTACCTAGCACCATTCCAACCCACACAGTAAAATATTGTTTGGCAGCTTGCAATGCTTCTAACGGCTTTTATGCAAATCATCAGCCAGCTAAGGCAGCAGACTGGACTTACAATACAGCATATGGTAACTCAAGATCTAACTACAACATGTTAGAGCGTGTAAGTGCAACAGATTCCACAGACATTGCAGGAACCAGAGAGGTTCTTCGCTACAACATTTCCTACAACGGATCCATCATGAACATCGGTTCCGGCACAAAGGTAGGCAGCTGCTCTTGGAACAGTGCTTACAATTGTACAGCAGCTGATTTTGTCAGCACAGATGCAACACAGATGATGAACGCTCGTGGAAGCAATGGTGTATTGCCAACCATCACCTTTATGCATCTTGTAAGCGGATCTGACTTGGCAGGAATCGGATGCTTCAACTAAGTTGATGTCTCTTCTGTCAAAGAGAAGATTTTGTTATGAAAAGGGGATTTAAAATATAATGAAAAAGATAGCCATGAACAAAATTCTGGGAACCTTCCTTTGTTGCTCCATCCTGGCTCTGACTACTGCCTGTGGCAGTGGCCAGGAGGCTGGGGAAGCCGGGGAGGCCCAAATCAATACAGCCAGATCAGAGGTGGCAGAGACCAAGGAGATCGACGATTCACAGGACACACTGGATGTGACCATTAAGGGAGATGTAAAAATTACCCTCAACCGAATCAAGGCAGGCAGTTTTGATATGGGAACCCCAGAGGGACTAGGCGGCGAAGATGAGCTGCCTGTCCACAAGGTGAAGATTTCTCAGGATTTTTTCATGGGTATTTATGAAGTGACACAGGAGCAGTGGGAGGCTGTTATGGGAAGTAACCCTAGCACCTTCAAGGGAGACAAGCTGCCTGTGGAGACAGTGAGCTGGGGCGACTGCCTGGAATTTTGCCAGAAGTTGTCAGAGATGACTGGCTACGAGGTTGGCCTTCCAACAGAGGCTCAATGGGAGTATGCCTGTCGCGCAGGTTCTAGCACTAAATGGTTCTTTGGAGACAAGGAAAAAGACTATGGCAAGTACGCCTGTGATGATACCAGCAAGAAAACTCAGGAAGTTGGAAAATACGAGCCAAACAAGAATGGACTCTATGACATGTATGGCAATGTAATGGAGTGGTGCTTGGACTACTATTCTGAGGAATATGACAAAAAAGATAATGAAGATCCTTTGGGGGCAGAACTGGGAGAATCCCGTGTAAACCGCGGTGGCGGCTGGGGTGCCAGTCCAGATGATTGTCGCAGTGGATATAGAAATGCGGCAGGAGAATCAGACGCCACAGACGGTATTGGCTTCCGTGTAATAATTAATTCATAATTTTTGAAAAAAGTTGTTGACAGATGTATTTTTCTATAATATAATAGGTCTTGCGTCACGAGTTAAGGACGCAAATCGGTATGTCAAATGCCCGGAAACGGGGTGTGGCTCAGCTTGGCTAGAGCGCTTGATTTGGGATCAAGAGGCCGCAGGTTCGAATCCTGTCACCCCGATTAATGACTGTTGAAATAACAGTCATTTTCTTTATAAATGAATAAAACGCAGTTCGCGGGTGTAGTTCAATGGTAGAACACTAGCCTTCCAAGCTAGATACGTGGGTTCGATTCCCATCACCCGCTTGGAATAGAGAGATCTATTCTATGCAACATAGTTGCTACGTGTCAGTAGCTCAGTTGGATAGAGCAACGGCCTTCTAAGCCGTGGGTCGGGGGTTCGAATCCCTCCTGACACGTTGGTAGGAAGTGCCTTATTAAAAAACTGGCATCCTCTATGGTGGGTATAGCGCAGTTGGTTAGCGCGTCAGATTGTGGCTCTGAAGGCCGTGGGTTCGAATCCCATTACCCACCCTCCCTTTTTTAGGGATGATGGGCTATCGCCAAGGGGTAAGGCATAGGACTTTGACTCCTACATTCGCAGGTTCAAATCCTGCTAGCCCAGTATCGATTTTCAAGAGACTATCATTTGGTAGTCTCTTTTTTTTATCTCAGCGGGAGAAGTCTTGAAGAAAAAAATTATCGCTAGAGAGGACTTGACCCGATAATCCTCACAAGAGCTGGGACCTTGGCCATCAAAATACTTGAGGAATGCCCCAAATTGTGGTATTCTATTGTACATAGGGATTAAGAAAGGAGAAGATGCTCAGGTGAATATTTCAGAGTTGTCTCCTGGGTCAAAGCTTCGCCTTAACGTCGCAATTCGTGATCGGCAATTTGAATTCGAGAGCAAGGTTGCAGAGCCCAGTAAAAAAGAGTTCTTGATTGAGCCCATTCGAATGGATGGAAAATTGTTAAATGTAGAGGGGAATTCTGTTACAGTAGACCTTCTGCTAATTCGCGAAGATGAGAAACCTATCATTTGGAAAAACGTTGATATCCGGTGTGTTAGGCACAAACACAAGACCTACTACGCCGTGGACAAGGACCTGCCCGGAAAGGAGTACAACCGACGAAGGGAGTACCGCCTTTTTGTGGGGGAGGAAATGACGGCCCACATCGGCAGCGACCGGACAGACCGGTCCATATTGCTAAAGGATGTGAGCAATAGCGGGTTTGCCTTTATCAATCCATCTTCCCTAGAGGAGGATGAGGAGTCCTTTGTCTACCTGGCATTTCCAGCCAAGCTGGGAGAGAGGGAGATTGAGATTCCCCTTTTTGGCAAAATCGTCCGCAAGATGGACCTGCCAGATGGGAGAGTCCTCTACGGTTGTGTTTTGGTCAAGAAGAATGAGATTTTGGGCCGCTATATCAACCAAAAGCAAATGGAGATTCTCGCCAAGAAGAGAGAGCGATACGGCGACGCCTTAGAATAATCCAAGATGACTGTGGGAGATAATGGCCTCAGGGTTTACGGCCACCTATCTTTCACCTAAAATAAAACAATGGAGGATATT
>JAILSA010000277.1 GCA_024697885.1 Eubacterium sp.
TCGTCATTGCTGAAGATGTTCCGGGAGAAAGGGTTGGAGTGACGTAGCAAAGCATGGCAGTAACAAGCCAGGCTATCTGTGCACCACCTATGGCGCTGGTGATATGGTCGTAGCCAGGAGCGATATCGGTGACGATGGGGCCGAGGGTGTAGAACGGTGCCTCGTGGCACTTTTCAAGTTGTCGCTCCATGTTCTTTTTCTCCTCTTTTCTTTCTGACAGCTCTGCGGATTTTGCCCGACTCATCTTTGATGAAGATGTGGGAGAAAAATGCCACGATACCGCTGACAATAACTAAAGCATAGTAACTGAAGCCGCGACTGATCACCATGGAGGCGGAGACGGCGGCCGGTGATTTAAATACTGGTACAAAAATTCTCATGTACAAAAATTCGCTGATGCCCATTCCTCCTGGCAGGGGGAGCATGTCCACGGATATGGAAATGATGGTCTGCAAGAGGACGATGTGGAGCATGCTGTACTCCCTCAGTCCAAAGCTGCGGTAGACCACATAGGTAATCAGGAATAGGAAAAATCTCTGAAGGAAGGTAATCAGGGTGGTCAGCACAATGGACATCTTGTTTTTCTTTAGGAAGTCTGAGGTGTTGCGGTAGACCTCCATGGATTCCTCCAGGCGCTGGGCCCTGTTGTTTTTTTCCTTCATAAGATGTATTTTTTTCAAAAAGCTATAAATCCAAAGAACTATGGTCTTGGCCACATCCGGCATAAAGATGAGAAGGCTGATGGCAAAGACGAAGAAGAGGTTGAGGCCGATTCCCAAGTAGAGGAATAAGCTGGCGTCATCCGGTAGTCCCTGAATGATTCCCTGTCCGAAGATGGCCAGGGCAACTCCTGCTATAATCAGGACTGCCTTGTACTCTATGGTTACCATCATTAGGACGATGGTGGCGGAGGGAACATCTATTTTTTGTCGTCGCATATAGTAAATCTGCATGGGCTGGCCACCGGATGCAAAGGGGGTGACGCAGCTGTAGAAAAAGCCGATGAATGAATAGCGGATGCAATTCAAGAGCGGGGCTTTGATTTTTACCACATGCAAAAGGTGTTTGATTATGACTGACTCGCTGCACACATAGACGATGACAAGGCAAAAACCCATGACAAGGTAGGCTGGGTGAACCCGGGATATGAGCTGAATGACCTGTCCCAAATCCTGGTCGCGAAAGACCGCCCAGACTGTCAGGCCAATGAGTGCAATTAGGAAAATTGCATTCAATATATTTTTCCTAGTTTGCTGCATCTGCATATTCTCCTTTGGTGAACCTGAAACACAAGTAGTTAATGTATTGGAAGAAACTCTTCAACAATTTGTAGAGAGATGTCTTCTGGTTGAGGAAGTATAGAAGCTCTGCCAGCAAAATACCTGCGGCACCGTCGATGATGTAGTGCTGCTTGGTAAATAGGGTAGAAGCCCATACGGCAATGGCCATGAGAGCGGAGAAGACCTTGTATAGCTTAGGAATCTGGTCGCTCTTACGGATGCCTACAAAGCACAGCCAACTGACCAAAACGTGAATGGATGGGAAGAGGTTTGATGGCGCATCTAAGTTGTAGAGAAAGCGCATGCCTTTTTCCCAAAAGCCGTTTCCCACAATCTCTGGTCGTGTGTAAATGGTGGGAAGGGCAGTGTAAAAGCAGAGACATACCAGGCGGGACAAAATGTCCGTGCTGATAAACTTGTAAAAATTCTCTGCGTTGTCTCGATTGATATGGGCAGTTAAAATATAATTTCCAATCCAGAAGATGTAACAACCAAAGTAGATGGACAGCCACTCCGGCACCAGGGGAATGTTTCTGTCATAGGCGGTTGTCAGGTCGTAATGGGTCCAGTCCTCGCTCAAAATCAGGGCCCCGGTGTAGATCAGCATATTGACCCCAAAACAAGTCAGAAGGGGGATGATCGAGAAGAGTGGAACCACTGGGTCCAAGTATTTTTTTAACCATTTATACATAAAATAATGTTATTCTCCTATATAATTTTCGTGAAAACACATACTATACAATAGTACAATATTTCCTATGATTTTGCAACTTGTGATTGTTTTATCTCTTTTTTTGTGTTAGTATTATTGAGTGATTTTTTGGGAAAATAAAAGTTAGTATATTTTTGGAGGTCCAGAAATGGGAATTTTTGATATTTTAGTAGCAGTTGTTCTGGGTGTTGTGGAAGGTATCACTGAGTGGTTGCCTGTCAGCAGTACGGGACATATGATTTTGGTAAATCAGTTTTTGAATTTTTCTAATGATAAATTTAGAGATATGTTTTTGGTTGTGGTTCAGTTGGGTGCCATCCTGGCGGTGGTTTTCCTCTTCTGGCACAAGATTTGGCCTTTTAATTTTAAGGCGTCTAAGAATAAGGAACCTTTTATCAAATGGGACATTATGCAGCTTTGGTTCAAGATTATTGTTTCTTGTCTTCCAGCCGCTATTGTGGGTGTGCTCTTTGACGATGTGATTGAGGACATGTTCTACAATGCCTATGTGGTAGCAGGTGCCCTGATTATCTATGGTGTTCTCTTTATTATTGTGGAGAACTGGAACAAGGGCCGTCGCCCAGCCATTACTTCTGTGGCGGAGATCGGTTATAATTCTGCGATTATTATTGGTATTTTCCAGCTCCTGGCTGCCATCGTGCCGGGTACTTCCCGCTCTGGTGCTACCATCCTTGGAGCTCTCTTAATCGGTATTGCCCGCGGGGCAGCAGCGGAGTACACCTTCTATCTGGCCATTCCAGTTATGTTTGGTGCCAGCCTATTGAAAATCGTCAAGGGCGGTTTTGACTACGGCGTTATGGGTGGAATCACCCTGGCTGTGGGTATGATTGTGGCCTTCGTGGTTTCTCTCTTTGTCATCCGCTTCTTGCTGGGCTACATCCGCAAGAATGACTTTAAGGCCTTTGGTTATTACCGAATTGTCCTGGGAGTGAT
>JAILSA010000228.1 GCA_024697885.1 Eubacterium sp.
AATAAAAAAGCTGTGGCTCTTTTTTACAAGAGTCACAGCTTTTTTATGCTTTTTTCTTGTGTTCTGTTTGAAGCCACTGCTTTAAAAGTACAGGGTTAAATAAAATCAGGAGAGGGAAGAGCTCAAGTCGTCCCGCCAACATATCAAACATAAGGACAAATTTGGAAAAGACACTGAAGTCGTTAAAGTTTTGGGTAGGTCCCACTAACTCAAGACCGGGACCTATATTGTTAAAGGTTGCCGCTACCGCAGTAAAGTTGGTAACCAGGTCCATCTCGTTAAAGGATATTAAGAAGACGGATGCCGTAAATACAATGACAAAGGTGATAAAGTAAACATTGGTAGCTCGAACCACCTCGTGTTCAATTGGTTTTCCGTCCATCTTAATCTTTTTGATGCTCTTGGGATGGATGTAGGAAATCAATTCCTTCTTTATGGTTTTTACCAAAATTACCAGTCGGGAAACCTTGATTCCACCTCCTGTGGAGCCTGCGCAGGCACCGATAAACATGAGAAGAACCAGGATGGTCTTGCTGGTCTGGGTCCACTCATTAAAGTCAATGGTAGAAAATCCTGTGGTAGTAATAATGGAGGCCACCTGGAAGGCGGAATCTCTCAGAGAGTCTATCCAATCCAGCGCATTTTTTAGGTGCTCTATAAAAATAATGGCGGTGGCTGCAAAGATAATAATAAAGTAGTATTTGACCTCCTCAATTCGGAGGGCTTTTTTGAATTTTTTGTACAAAATCAGGTAGTAGGCGTTAAAGTTAACACCAAAGAGAATCATAAAAATGGTAACCACCCATTGGAGGTAGTGGTTGTAGCCGCCCATGCTAGTATTTTTGATACCGAATCCTCCTGTTCCCGCCGTGGCAAAGCTGGTATTGATGGCATCGTAGACCGGCATCTGACCGGCGATGAGAAGGATGGCCTCTAAGACTGTCAGGGCAAAATAAATCAGGTACAAAATTCTGGCAGTTTCTCGGAGTCTTGGCACCAGTTTTCCCACAGAAGGACCTGGGCTCTCCGCCCTCATAAGATTAAAGTTAGAACCTCCACTCAGAGGGACAATGGCTAGCAAAAAGACTAAAACTCCCATGCCTCCCACCCAGTGGGTAAAGCTTCGCCACATAAGAGAGCAGTGGCTTAGGGCCTCCACATCAGACAGGATGGATGCTCCTGTGGTGGTAAAACCGGATATGGTCTCAAACAGTGCATTGGTAAAGGATGGGATTTCCCCGGTGAAAATAAATGGCAGGCAGCCAAACAAACTGAGAAAAATCCAGGACAGGGCAGTGGTGATATAGCCCTCCTTAATGTAAAGTGTGTTATTTTGCGGCTTGCTCGCCGTAAAAATCAGGCCGGTAATGCCGCAGAGGCCAAAGGTAATCAGGTAGGCAAAGCCCTGGCGCTCCTGATAAATCAGAGCTGTCATTATGGGCAAGAGCATAAGAATGGCCTCAATTTTTAGCACCTGGCCCAACAAATATCGAATAATTGATCGATTCATAATAAATTCCCCTTGTAATTATCGTTCCAAAATGTCTTTAATGTCCTCAAAACCTGAGTGGGTGGTTACAACAATAACATTGTCCCCCAGGTTGATTTGATCACTTCCACTTGGAATAATAAATTTACCTCGTCTGTAAATAGAGCAGATCAGGACATTTTTCTTTAATTTCAATTCCCGAATTGGCTTGGCCGTAATGACGCTGGCCTCGTCAACCCTAAACTCAATAGCCTCGGCTCTCGAATCAAAGAGGTGGCGCAGGGTCTCAATGTTGTCATTCTTGGAATTGTTCTTTGCCCTGGCGTAGGCAATGATTTTTTCCGAGGTCAAAATACGAGGGAAGATAACGCTTCCCAAATCCAATTGATTAATCACATTTTTAAAGGTCATGCGGTTGATTTTGGTAATCACCTTGGCATTGGAGACCTGCTTGGCAAAGAGGGTCAGCATAATATTTTCCTCGTCAATTCCTGTCAGGGGAATAAAGGACTCCACATATTCAATGCCCTCCTCAATCAAGAGCTCCTGGTCCGTTCCGTCTCCATTAATAATGATGGCCTTTGGCATAAGGATGCTTAGGAGGTCACATTTTTGCTTGTCCTTCTCAATGATTTTAACGCTGATTCCTCGGCGAATCATGGACTGGCCTAAGTAGTAGGTGGTCTTTCCGCCTCCCACAATCATAACGTCCTTAACCTGCCTGGACACATTCCCGATTTTTTTGAAAAATTCACGGACATTGGTCCTAGAGGCCACAATGGTCACAATATCATTTTGTTCCATAACAAAAGAACCGTTGGGAATACAGAGTTCTTCCTTTCTCTCCACACCGCAAATCAGGAGTTCAGAGAAGGTTTCGGTGCCGCACTCCATAACAGACTTGCCAATGAGTTGGTTGCCTTCCTCTAATTTAAAACGAACCATTTCCGCCTGGCCGTGGGCGAAGGAAGACACATCTAGGGCGTTGGGCAGGCAGAGAATTCGAGTCATTTCCTCCGCCGTCTCAAGGTCTGGATTAATAATCAGGGTCAGGCCCAACTTGTCTCTCAAATATCCCACATCTCTCATGTACTCTGGAGTACGGACTCTGGCTACAGTGGCGCACTTGCCAGATCTGCCGGCAATGGTACAGCAGAGCAGATTTAATTCGTCGGACTCTGTTACTGCCACGATCAAATCACAATCCTCTAGGCCTGCCTCACGCAAAACCATATAAGAAGCACCATTTCCCTCTACCCCCATGACGTCATAGAGATTGGCCATTTCTGTAATCACATCTCGATTGGAATCAACAATTGTCACATCATGGCCTTCTGTGGAAAGAGCCTCCACCAGGGTGGCACCAACTTTTCCGCCACCTACAATAATAATATTTAGCCCCTTACTGGCCATTGATTTTATACCAAACATAATTTCCTCCATATAAGTTCATAATAACTAACTTCTAATATACCATTTTTGGAGAAAAAAATCCACACTTGTTAGCGTAAAGAAACTTTCGGAAAATTAAATATTGAAAAGGGCAGCTCCTTTGTATAAAGTTTTAAGTGATTCAAACAAAAAACGCAAAGGAGAACTGCCCCATGTACAATAGTATAATCGAATTTATTAAAAATGACACTACTAAAATTGAAAAAATTACAAAAGAATTTCTGCTTGCTGGAAACACTCTACGATTTGAAGAAAATCTGATGGAAGCGATGGTTGAACTTGGAAGAAATATTTATCAGGAATGTTTGGAAAATGTTGAGCAAAGTATTAGAAAAAGTGAAGCAAGAAAAAAAGAGTACTATGTTGAGCATAAATCGGATAAAAGAACGTTACTAACAATCTTTGGAAATATTGAAATAGAAAGAGCATACTATAAACCTAAATACGGTGGAAAATCTATTTACTTGCTGGATCAATATATTGGAATAGAACCACATGACAAAGTAAGTTTAGCTGTCAAAACAAGAAGTTTAGAAGAGGCTGTTGAAACCAGCTATCGAAAAGGCGGAGAAAGCGCCTGTATGACAGACGATGTGGTATCAAAACAGACAGTGAAAAATGTAATTCATAATCTAGAAGTAGAATTAGAAAAGGAATTACCTGCTGAAAAGAAAAAGATAAAAAATCTTCACATTCAAGCGGACGAAGACCATGTTGCATTACAGTTTTTTAGAACAAAAGGTGATGTACAAAAAAATGAGAATGGCAGAAAAAATAATACAGCTATGCCTAAATTGATTTTAGTATATGAAGATATTGTACTTGATGGAAAAGAAGGTTGTAAAAGGCACAAATTGGTAGGGAAAAAATATTTTAGCGGCTTATATGAAGGTGGAGAAAAAAACGAAGATTTGTGGTTAGAAGTACAACAGTACATTTATGACACTTATGATATGGACTATTTAGAAAATGTATATATTGCAGGGGATGGTGCCGCTTGGATTGTGGCAGGATGTCATGTACTTGAAAAAAGTAAATTTGTATTAGATAAGTATCATTTAGGAAAATATATTCACGCTGCAACTTCTCATTTAGAAGATAGTCAGGAAGATGCAAAAGAATTAATCTATGGAGCAATTAATGAAAGAAACTATGATGAAGTAATGCAATTATTACAGAAATGTCATGCATCAACAGATCAGGAATATAAGAAAACGGAAGTAGAAAACTGTGCGCGATATATAAAAAATAATTGGCTAGGAATCATAGTACGAATTGATGATGGAGGAGCCGTCTGGGGATGTAGCGCAGAGGGACACATTAGTCATGTTTTGTCAGCAAGAGAATCCAGCAGACCGATGGGGTGGAGTAAAGTTGGAGTAGATCAGATGAGTCGATTAAGGGCATTAACAAGAAATGGTTATAAGATTATAGATTTAATGGAATATCAGGACAAGAAACAACGAAAAGAAAAAAGAATTGAAGTCCAAGAAGAATTAATAAAGCAAGTGAAAAAAAGAAAAGATGGACGATATCAGGAAGTGCTTAGAAAAGAGATTCCAGGATTAGAAAAAATGGAGTTGTCCTGGATGAGAAAACTGATAAATGTGAGCGAAGGAATCGCATAAAAATGCTTAGTGCTCTTGACTATACAAAAGGCTGTAGCAAAGGTATGTGTCAAGGCTGCAAAGCATCGCTACGCGACTACGGCCTTGACACATACTATGCACAGCCTAAAGAACGAACAAGAGCACTAAGCAAAAGTATGTCCTAAAGGACGAATAGTGTAGTGATAAAGTGAAAAATGTAGTATAATGATGAAAGTATTAGATCTTAAAACTTTCAAGGAGTAAGTCTACTCACATTTTTCCGAAGAACAATTTACGCTATCTCCAAGGGGCGGATTTCTTGCGAAAAATTCTTAAATAGAGTATGATAGAAAGAGAATATGTATTGGAGGGAAAAGGCTATGCCTATTACAGAATTATTGGAAAAAAATGCCAGATTGTATCCAAATGATATTAGTCTGGTGGAGATTAACCCAGATATCCAGGAGCAGAGAAGGGTGACCTGGAGAGACTATGAATTAATTGAAACAAATCCACTGTGCCACTATCGAAGAGAGATTACCTGGCATGTGTTTGACGAAAAGGCAAATCGATTCGCCCAGCTCCTTATGAGTCGCGGAATTCGCAAGGGAGACAAGGTGGCAATTCTTTTGATGAATTGTCTGGAATGGTTGCCTA
>JAILSA010000022.1 GCA_024697885.1 Eubacterium sp.
GGTCCAAAGCATCCTCTGCTGACTCTATGGCCTCCTGGTTCTGCTCATTGGTAGACTCCTGTTTTTCCTTGGCTGACTCGTAAGCTGATTTGGCCTCAGATAAGGTCTGCTTTGCCTTAGTCTTTTCCTCGGATGTCTTGGCTGTCTTCACTGCTTTTTTTGCAGCCAGATAAGCCTTCTTAGCTTTCGCCACATCGTCTTTTAAGTCTTCCTTGTCTTCGCTGTAGGTTTCCTTGGCATCTGCCAGCTTCTCCTTGGCATCCTCCAAATCATCTGCCGCATCCTCCTTGGCCTCAGACAAATTTTCCTTGGCATCTGCTAAGGCCTCTTTGAGGTCCGACTCATCAAAGGTTACTAACACATCACCCTTCTTTACCGTGTCGCCCTCTGCCACCTTAACCTTTTTGATCTCAATATCTGAAACATTAGCACTGACTGTGGTGGACTCTGCGCTCTCAAGAGTTCCTGTAGCGCTAATAGATGTTGTCAAATCCATCTTGCTAAGTTCTATGGTGTTCTCCTGTTTTTTCATCTCTGTAGCCCTCGAATTACTCTTAAAAAATCTTGGCAAAATCAATGAACTTGGCACTCCCAAAACCAAGAGCACCGCAATTACCACCACTATCTTTTTGTGTTTCTTAATCCACTTCCTCATAACCATGACCTCCGTTCATACATACTCATAATCATATTTTTCAATTATAAGATTACAGAGAAAATATGAAGAACCTGTGTGGAGAGTTTGACCTTTTGTTCACAAATTCCGACTGCGTTAAATAAAAAGTGTCCAACCAGCCAAGGGCTTAAATCACTTGCATAAAGCCTCTCGCTGATCGGACACTTCTAAGTATTCCTTATTACAACCGCATCTAAAATCTACTGTTCTAACCTCTTTTTAACAGCTTCCACCGTTTTCTTATAGAGTTCTATAAGCCCCTCTGTATTTTCCCTGACCAGTTTCATGGCCTCTTCACTGCCCTCCTTGGCCGCCAATTCCAATTTCTTGGCCTCCTCTGACAGGATGGATGCCCCTATGGTCAAAGAAGAGGATTTTAATCCGTGAACCTGAGTGGCATATTGGGCCCACTCCTCCTCCTCAAAGGTCCTTTCAATCTCTCCTTTGGTCTCCTCATAGGTCTCTACGTACATTTTTAAAATCTCTCCGTAGACTTCTTCCGAGTTGGCACAGTATTGTAATCCCATTTTTTCATCTAACAATTCTGACATTTCCATCTTGCCTCCTTTAAAAATCGACCGCAGTCGCCGTATAACTCTCTGGTAGTGATTAACAAACTTTTCGTGGTATCCTGTGGCCGCCTCTCTTCGCTTGTCCCGAAGCATGCTCTCAATCTTTCGGGCCTCCTCAGACAATTTGCTGGCTCCGATGGCCAGGGCGTTGCCCACCACCGTATGCATGGTCATGCGATATTCATCCCATTTTTCTTCCTTAAAAAGTCTTTCCAGGTTTTCCACCTGACTGTCTTCCATAAATTCTCTTAACATTCCCTTGTAAAATTCCAGGTCACCGTCACAGTACTCCAAAGCCCTGGTGGTATCAAGGAAGTTGAGCTGGTCCAAAATAGACCTCTCTTCTCTGGACTTATCATCCTTTAGGATTAAGTCTTCAGGCAGGTATTTTTTTACCATTTCCTCAATCTTGGCCCCTCGCACAGGCTTGGACAAATAGTCCGCAAATCCCTCGGCCAGATACTCCTCCTCGGCTCCCATAATGGCATTGGCCGTCAGAGCCACAATCGGTGTGTTTTTGTTGTGTTTTTTCTCTGCTGCCTGGAAGGCATGCAAGACCTCTACACCATCCATCTCCGGCATCATGTGGTCCATAAAAATAATGTGATAATCGTTTTCTAACATCATTTGCAGGGCCTTTTTTCCTCCATCTGCCACATGGATTTGAATTTCCGTTTTTTTCAAAAGAGCCCGGATAACTTCTAGATTCATGGCCACATCATCTACCACTAGAATCCTGGCCCCAGGTGCCCTAAAGACTTCCTCCTGATATTTCTTATCTGTATCTGACTTGTTGTACTTATCGAAGAAGAGTCCCATAGGCTCCTTGTTAACAATCTTTTGAGGAATCAAGGCCGTAAAGGTTGAGCCCTGACCATAGGTGCTCTCCATCTTAAGCTCACCCTCCATAAGATCAAGGAGTTGCTTGGTAATCGTCAGTCCCAGACCGGTTCCCTCGATGTTGCGATTTTTCCTCTGGTCTAGGCGCTGAAAAGAGTCAAACAACTTCTCCTGGCTCTCCTCCTTGATTCCAATTCCCGTATCTACCACAGAGAGCTTAAGGGTGAGCTGGTCCTCATCGTAAGGCAAATAATCTGCCTCAATCAGGATACTTCCCTTCTCTGTATACTTGACGGCATTGGTCAAAAGGTTGTTGAGAATCTGTCGAATTCGCACTTCATCTCCGTAGAGCTGGCTGGGCAAAAAAGGACTGTTCTCTATTCTGAGTTCCAGGTTCTTCTCCCTGGCCCTCATGCGTATCATATTGTAACTGTCATTTAATAGGGAAAAAAGACTGTAATTCACAGGAACGATTTCCATCTTTCCCGCTTCTATTTTAGAAAAATCAAGAATGTCATTAATCAGGGCCCAAAGGGTATTACCTGCGCTCTGAATATTTTGAGCGTAGACTTCGATTTCCTCATTGTCATTTTCTCTGAGGATCATCTCCCCCATTCCCAGCATGGCATTTATAGGAGTTCGAATCTCATGGGACATATTGGCCAAAAAATCGCTCTTGGCCTGGTTTGCCTCCATCAGAGTTTTTTCATTGTCTCGCAAGACCTCGTCCTGCTTTTCGTAAAGGACTCTCTGATACTGGAATACAGCTCCCACAATCAAAGAAGTCATAATCAGAGACTGGATAATATCCATGGTGCGGCCAAAGGTATCCGTCAACTCATAGTTGACCAAATTAGGAAACAGGGTTCCTATCACAATACAGGTTACTGACACTGCCACATCCACTGTGTACATCATAACCAAAACTTTGCCCTTGAGAATCAACCAAGGAATCAAAACTCCCAACATGAGCCACAAAATCATTCCGGCCTGGATTCCTCCATTGGCAAAATAGTTCATAGGAATCATTCCCACACCCAGACCAATATTAATGATTACTGCCGCAATTAGAGTTCTATTTTTATAGGAAAAATAAAGAGCCACAGCCGAAATAATTCCTACACCCAGGGTCATAAGGGCGCCATAAAGCCCCGCCCCCAGGCCTAAGGTAAGGATACAGGCAATCAAACCTGTAGATATTCCCGCCAAAAGGATTAAGTTCATCATTCGATGCCTTACTTCAAGGTGTTCCCCGAAGAAGGTTACCCTTATACTCTTTATCTTGTTCATCGATACGCCTCCAGCAATTCTGTCAACTGGCTCATGGTCTCCACCCCATTCATGGCCCTTCTCAGGGAACCGGAATGCGGGTAGCCGGCCGTGTAACTCGCCACATGGGTTCTCATTTCCCTCATGCCGCGGAGCTCGCCTTTCCACTCTGTCTGCATTTTTGCATGTCGCAATATGGTATCAATTACAAGGGAGAATTCTGGTTTTTCCTCCAATACTCCCGTCTCGAAATAGGTTTTCATCTGGTGAAAAATCCAAGGGTTTCCCCTGGCTGCCCGGCCAATCATAACGGCGTCGCAACCCGTTTCCCTCATCATTCTCTCCGCGTCAAGCGGGCTTCTAATATCCCCATTTCCAATCACTGGAATAGAAACCTCTTCCTTGACTCTTCCTATGATATCCCAGTCTGCCTGTCCACTGTAGTATTCCTCCCGGGTTCTACCGTGGATTGCAATGGCACTCGCCCCAGCTTCTTCTAAGGCCCTAGCCATCTCCACTGCCTGAGTCTCTCCCCGCAAAAATCCCTTGCGGATTTTGACCGTAACAGGTTTCGATATGGCTTGAACTGTTTTCTCCACAATCTTAGCTGCCAGGGGGATGTTTTTGAGGAGGGCAGAACCCTCTCCATTGTTTACCACCTTAGGCACTGGACACCCCATATTGAAATCCAAAATATCAAAATTTCTCTCCTCAATTCGCTTGGCCATCTGACTGCAAATCTCCGGGTCAGACCCAAAGAGTTGAAGAGAGACCGGACGCTCCTCCTCCTGAATCTTAAGGAGGTCCTCCGTGTTCTTGTTGTTATAATAAATTCCCTTGGCACTGACCATCTCAGTACAAATCAGGTCTGCTCCCTGCTCCTTGCAGAGCAGGCGAAAGGGCAGGTCTGTCACCCCGGCCATAGGGGCCAAAATCACTCGGCCACTAAGCTTTACCTTGCCAATGGAAATTCCTTTACTGTAATCAGTCATCTGCCGCCGCCTTTGTTCTCTCGTATACCAGGCGGATGCCCTGAAGAGTCAGCTCCGAGTCGTAGACATCAATCTTATCTGTTCCCTCGGAAATAATTCTTCCTAAGCCTCCTGTGGCCACAACCTTGGCATTCTCATAGCCGGATTCCTTTTTCATCCGTTCAATAATATATTCCGTCTGGCCTATGGTTCCAAAAACCAATCCCGCCTGC
>JAILSA010000027.1 GCA_024697885.1 Eubacterium sp.
TTTTATATCCAATCTGCCTTATCTATAGCCGACCCGGACAAAAAGGAGCAGGAGATTGAATCATTGAAAAGGATACCTGATTCCTTCAGCAAGATGGTTGTAGTTCGGGATTATCTTAAACCGTGGCAGGATGAAAACGGAATCACATATGTAGGAATAGAACAATTCCTTTTGAATGAAGAACTTTTGAAATGATATTTTTAGGATGCCGTTAAAGACGCTTACTTTGATGTAGGGAATCTGGTCTGGATTATGTGCACATGGAAGTGGTGGGCAAGCTGTTAAGGCAACTGGCAGACAGGGGACATACGGTATTTGTATCCACCCACGACAGTGAGTTGGTCAACCTGTGCTGTGACCATCTGATGTACATAGATGGCGGCAGACTTGTTAGATTTGAGTAAGCCAATCACTTTCCTCCCCACCTCCTATATGTTAGAATAAAGAAAAAACTTAGGAGGAGGCCTAAAATGTACCTAGCAGATGAAAAAAGATATGAAAAAATGACCTACCGCCGTTGCGGAGACAGTGGCTTGATGTTGCCAGTGGTGTCCTTGGGACTCTGGCATAACTTTGGGGATACGGGAAATTTTGCCAACATGGAGCAGATGTGTTTCACTGCTTTTGACAACGGAATCACCCACTTTGATTTGGCCAACAACTATGGACCAAGGCCGGGAAGTGCAGAGGAAAATTTTGGGAAGATTTTGAAGAGGCATTTTGCCCCTTATCGGGACCAGATGATTATATCCTCCAAGGCGGGCTACGACATGTGGCCGGGACCTTATGGGGATTGGGGGTCAAGAAAATATTTGATTGCCAGCGCGGACCAGTCTCTCAAGCGATTAGGACTTGACTATGTGGACATTTTTTACCACCACCGCATGGATCCGGAGACACCGCTAGAGGAGACCTGTGGTGCACTGGCTCAGTTGGTAAGAAGTGGAAAGGCTCTCTATGCAGGCCTGTCCAACTATGACGGACCTACCCTGGAGAGAGCAACAGAGATTTTGAAGGAAGAGAGGGTGCCATTTATCATAAACCAGAACCGCTACAATCTCTATGACCGCAGAGTGGAGAAAAATGGTCTGGTGGAAATGACAGGCAAGCTTGGCAAGGGTCTCATTACCTTTTCGCCCCTTGAGCAGGGCATGCTGACAGACCGCTATCTAGATGGAATTCCACAGGATAGCAGGGTTATGACCGATGGAAGATTTTTGCGTCAGGAATCCATTAGTCAGGTGAGGGTGGAAAAGGCCAGAGCTCTGAATCAGGTGGCCAAGGAAAGAGGCCAGACCCTGGCAGAGATGGCCCTGGCCTGGCTCTTGGCCAAGAAGGAAGTCACCAGTGTTTTGGTGGGAGCCTCTAAGCCAAGCCAGATTTTAGATAACATCAAGGCGGCAGAGAATATAGAGTTTTCCCAGGAGGAACTTGAGAGAATAGATCACATCATACAGTAAAAAGTTAAAAACAGGAAGAGGCCAACCAGAGAGAGACTTAGGTGCGCATGCACCTCGTCTCGAGTCGGTTGGACTCTTCCTGTTTCATTTAGAAGCAATGGTATTCATTTTGGATTTGGCTGAGGGGCATTGGCTTGCCAAAGAGATAACCCTGCAGGCGCTGGCAGCCGATTTCTGTCAAGAACTCAGCCTGTTCCTCGTCCTCCACACCCTCCGTCAGGGTCTCCATATCAATGAGCTTGGCCATGGTCACTATACTGTTTAGGATGGCCTTGGACTTTTCGTTTTTGCCAAAATCCTGAAGGAAAACCATGTCGATTTTCATCACATCAAAATTGTAGTCCTTGAGGACATTTAGGGAGGAGTAGCCTGAGCCAAAATCATCCAGCCAAAGCTCCACGCCGGAAGTCTTGATTTGACTGGCGCTGTTGCGAAGCTTGCTGCCCTTGGCGGACAGGGCACTCTCCGTGATTTCCGCGTGAATAAGATTTTTGGGAACCCCGTATTCCAAAAGGGTTTCCTGGAGAAATTGGTTTACATCAAAGAGTTCAAAGTCCAGCCTGGAAAAATTAATGGAGACGGGAAGGACCCTGCTGCCGGCCTGCATACTGGCCTGAAGGTCCAGGCAGACCTGAGTGAGAACCGCCTGGTCTAGGAAGTGAATGAGCCGGTACTCCTCCAGGGCCGGGATAAAGTCTCCCGGGGAGAGGAAGCCGTAGTTGGGGTCTAGCCAACGGGCCAGAGCCTCCAGTCCACACAGGCTTCGGTCCTTGGCCCAGACCACCGGCTGGTAGTAGACCTGGATGTAGCCATTTTTCACCGCATCTTCCACATGGGTAATAATATATTGTTTTTTCTGAAAGCCTTCATCCATCATGGCATCGTACTCCGTGTAATTGCAGTCGGAGTATTTTTTTATGGTATTGCAGGCATAACGGGCGTGGTCACAGGCTATGGAAGGATCCTCCTTGACGCTTCTTGGAGCATAGCTTCCCGCCTTGAGAGAAATCTGAGTGGAGTCGTGCTTTCCTCGGATTTCCTGGGTTAGATTTTTGATTCGGTCCTCTATATTGGCCCGGTCTGTCAAAACCACAAAGTGGTCGTCAGAATATCGGGCGTAGAGGTCGCCGGCAAAATAGTTTTTTACCATATTGGCTGTTTCACAAATGAAATCAGAGCCCGCATCAAAACCGTATTTTTCATTGTAAGACTTAAAGTTAACCAGGTCCAAAAAGAGGAAGAGTTTGTCCTCGATTCCATCCCTGGCCAAGAGCTTAGGGGCTTTTTCTCGAAAATAAGACATGTTGGGGATTCCTGTCAGGTCATCTTCCTTGGAGGATTTTTCCAATCGCTCACTTTTTTCCGCCTCCGACAGGCGCTGTCCGTAAACCGCCAGGGCCAGCATAACTATGGAAACCCAGAGGGTGAAAAAGTTGACCTGGGTGGCATAGGTAATTGGCTTGGTGGATAGGATGACCATCAGGTGATAGAAGTACAAAAAAACCGAGGAGGACAGGAGAATGGACACAATTGGCCTCCAGTTCAAAAGTCCCATAACGAAAATGATCATCATAATAAAGCAGAGAATTTGTTCTCCCTTGGCATAATCCGAATAGGAAATGCTGACGCCAAAGTAGAGGGCCACGCCGGAGAAAAACCACATGACGATTTTGCCGGGCAGGGTCTTTTTGATCTTGCCGCGAAGGGTGAGAACGGCGGAGAAGAGCATACAGGCCGCGGTCAGAAAAAAGACTCCGTAGTCCACCAGGTGTCTTATGTACCAGGCCACGGTTCGGCTGCTGTCCCCGGAAAACCATCGCTGGGCCAGGCTGATAATCATCCAGAGCTCCAGGACCAAAACCACTACAGACATATAGATACTGGATCGGAAATTGGCCATGTCAAAATACAAGTCCACATAGGGACTGCGCTTCTCTATGCCCAGCCATCGTCGGATTTTTTTGCTCATATACACCCCTCCTAACTTCCCATATATACCTATATTTTATCATTTTTCTAGGATTCATACAATGATTTCAGTTAGAAAAATAGTGCATATTGAATAAAAAACGGAAAGGTGTTACAATGTTTATAGTTATTTTGCACAAGAAAAAACTGAATTTTAAGAGGTGAGTGGGAGGCCTCTTGGAATTTGGAGAAGAGGAGGGCAGTTTATGCTTAAAAACATGAAAATCGGACGACGAATTTCCCTATTAATTTCATTCGTATTGGTCATTGGCCTGGCCATTATTATTGTTGGGGCCATATGGAATGTGAGAAACAGTACCCAAAAGGATACCAGGGGAAGATTCGGAGAACTGGTGGATGCCAGGGCTACAGTGATCAATCAGTATTTTGAAAATCATACTAACTTTTTGGGGTATTTTGCGGCCCAGGAGGTGGTGAGAGATACCTTGAAAAATCCAACCAAGGAAAACATCGCCAATCTCAAGGTGCAGATGCAGGGCTATCGCAATGCCAGAAGCAGTATGGAGGGCATGTATTTGTCAGACAAGGACGTGAACTGTCTGATTCATACAGATGTGGACAGCGCGGAAAATCAGCTGGCCACAAAGACCCCTTTGGAGGACATTATGAATGGAAGTAAGGCCAGCAAAAATGGTGTCTGGATGAAGGGAATTGGAACGGCTGCCTCTACGGGAAAACTGGTGGCGCCAGCCTATGCCCCGGTCTATGACACAGACGGAACTACCTTTATTGGAATGGTAGGTGGCGGCTGCTACATTAACGAGCTCCAGGAACTGGTATATGGCATGTCTCTCAACGGATATGAGAGCTCACAGATCTACCTGGTAAATGCCAAGGCCGGAAACTATATTTTTTCCCCAGATGAGAGTCAGGTGGGACAGGAGTACGACGAGTCGATCAAAAGTATAGTGGACCAGGCCGTGGAAAAGGAAAGCGGTATCATAGAATATACTACAGACCAGAAGTACATGATGGCCTACCGTTACCTGCCGGAGTTTGGCTTTGTGGTATATATGGTAGACAATGAAAATGAGATTTACAGCGGAGTGAATTCTCTCTCCATAACAATTTTGAGTCTGGCTATAGTTGTGCTGATCTTTATTGTTTTTGTCACAATCCTTGTGTCCAACAATATCACCAAGGACCTCCTAAAGATTACCAAGGTTATTCAGGGAATTGGTACCTTAGATATTACCAAGGCCAATGGATTGTCCGAGTTTAGAGATCGCAAGGACGAGGTAGGTCAGATCGCAGATGCCACAGGAAAGTTGTCCTATGCCGTATCGGATGCGGTGGTGAGCATTCAGGAAAAGGCGGACCAGCTGACCCGACATGCGGACCAGTTGATTCAAAATGCGGGAGATACCAGTCAGGCCCTAGAGCATGTGGACACGGCGGTTCAGGAGATTGCCACCGGAGCTACCAGCCAGTCCCACGAGACCCAGGAGGCCACAGAAAATGTAATCCACATGGGAAATATGATTCAGGACACCTCCCAGGAGGGGGACAAACTGAAAAAATCTTCCCAGCACATGCAGAATTCTTCAAGCAAGGTTCGAGATATTTTGCAAAAGCTCAGTGATGCCAACAAAAAGACCTACGATGCCGTGGAAATTATTGCAGAGAAGACTACGGAGACCAACAAGTCAGCCGAGGAAATCAAAAATGCAGCGGAGTTGATTTCTAGCATCGCCAGCCAGACCAACCTCTTGTCTCTCAACGCTTCTATTGATGCGGCCAGGGCAGGTGAGGCCGGCAAGGGCTTTGCAGTTGTGGCAGAGGAAATCGGCAAGCTGGCTGACCAGTCCTCAGAGTCCGCCCAGCAGATCGATGAGATTATTCGTGACCTGGTGGAAAATTCCACCAATGCCGTTACCACCATGGAAGAGGTTAAGGTCACCATTGAGGAACAGAGCAAGTTTATGGATGACACCAGGGAGATTTTCAACGAGGTGGAAGACCAGATTGACAATTCTCTCCAGGGAGTGGATTCGATTGCGGACAAGGTAAGAGTCATGGATGAGGCCAGAATTGCCGTAGTGGATACGGTACAGAACCTGACAGCCATTGCCGAGCAAAATGCGGCCTCCACTGAGGAGACCTCCGCCTCCACCTCTTTGGTAGGGGATATGATGGAGGATGTGGCCAGAGTGGCGGACGAAATCGCCCATATGTCCTCAGATATTAAGGATAGCGTCGGCGTATTTAAAATTTAACCTAAACTTAATTTTTGCGACTCCCCTTTTTGCGGACTTAGGCAGGAAGGGGAGTTTTTTTCTTTTCTCTCAGACCCTACTTGTGGTACAATAAAGTGATAAGATTGCCAAAATAAAGGAGGATGTGTGATGGAGGATCACGTTTTTTATAAGACCACAATCCAGGGCAGTGTGGACAACCGATTTTTGCTCCAGATGGAGAACTGCATTTGCGACATCCAAAGGGACTTGGAAGATAACTTTTTTTCCGAGGGGATGCCTCTTCCGATTGTGATCTTGAACGATTCCCTGATTCGCTGCAAGGGGGGAAGCCTAGATCGAAAAAAACTGACAGATGAGTTTAAAAAGTTAGGTGAAGACCTGGCTTCAAAAAATTCTGACCAGGCCATAAAGGGCCTGTTGGACCTGATTTTATCCGGACTTGAGGAGGGGCAAAAGGAGTGGCCGGATTTTAACAGAGACCTGATTTCCTACCTGGCAAAGCAGGACAGGACCCTGAGGGAGACCCCGGAATTTGCCCAGATTATGGAACTTTTGCGCAAGCGAAAAATCTCATATTTCAAGATTGGAGAATATATTAAGGAGCAAAATGTGGTAGTGGTTTACTACAAGGCAGTGGAGCGGATTTGCCAGGAGGAAAATCTCCAGTACGAGGAGATGATTCGTCAGACTCTGGCCCGCCAAATGTTTATGGAGGCCCACTACTTGACCAAGGGGCCCAACAACCCTTGGCGCCGGGACCAGATCAAGGAACTGGGCAAGAAGGAGAGGGACCAGATGGCAGAGGCCATGAGCGACCTCTACGCCTATCTTTTCCTTTTGGACCATTTTTGCATGGACATGGCGGAGTACCAGCATGAGCAGTGGACCAAATTCTACTTTAGTTCCTGGCCTTATGCTCTGGGGTTGAATTTCATGCTTCAGGAGGGCAGGATTCGAGGCTTTAAGGATGTGGAGGAGGCCACGGCTTGTCTCCGGCAACTCTTGAACCTGGATTGCCAGAAGGCTTATGGTAAATTGCTGGAAATGCTTTAATTTGAATTCACACAGAAAACGAAAGGATACGGGATTATGAAGAAAATTTTATTGGGATTATTGGTTGGTTTGTTTGCCCTTATGACGGTTGCCTGCGGGCAAAAAAGTGAGGCTTCTTACTGCGGAACCTGGCAGTTGATGTCGGTGGAAAAGGACGGATCAAAATATACGACTTCTGAGTTGGAAAAGCTGGGGGAGAAGAATTTTTCCCAGGTTTACATGGTCTTGAAGGAGGGTGGCTCGGCCTATCTAAAGGATGCCTACAACGGCAACACCTCCTCCTGGTCAGTAGAGGGCGACGGCCTGAAAATCGCGGAGAAAATCTGCCTCTATGAGGACAATTTTATTGTGACAGACAGGAATGGAAGCACCGTTTATTTTGCCAAGATTTCGGACAACCAGGACATCACCCAGTTTGACGAGGACAAGGACGACCAGGAAGAGGTGGAGGATGCAGATGATCAGGATCATGAGGAGGCCACAGCCAGCCCTGAGCCTGCAGACGAGTCTACCTACAGCGAGGAGGAGGATTTTACCTTCAAGAAGTGCGACGGGGACAAGTTAAAAATCACTGCCTACAAGGGAGATGCAGTAGAGGTTACCATTCCTGCCCAGCACGACGGCAAGGATGTGGTGGAAATCGAGGACGGAGTCTTTGAAAACATGGGTGGCATTCGCAAGGTGAATATCTGGGCCAACCTGACAGAGATCGGAGACAAGGCCTTTATGAACTGCGCAGCCCTTCACGAAATCAGCATTCCAAATTCTGTGGATTCCATCGGGGAGTCTGCCTTTGAAAATTGCAGCGGCCTAGAGACCGTGAATTTCTGGGGCGGTAAGGAAATCGAGGACAGGGCCTTTAGAAACTGCACAGGCCTCAAGGAAATCACCCTGGCAAGCAATATTGAAGAAATTGGAACAGAGGCTTTTGCTGGCTGCGGCAACCTGAAAAAAGTCACTATTTGGAATGACAAGGTGGAGATTGCAAAAGATGCTTTTAAGGACTGTCCACAGCTGGAAGAAGTGCCAGAATAAATAGTAAAAAAAAGCCTAAAAATGCTTTTACTTAATAAGTTTTTGTAGTAAAATAATAATATATTAATTTACGAAATTTACTTGTGAAAGAAGGGGAATACACATGAAAGAATTTGTTAAAAACAGCAAAGATGGAAAAGTAAGCGAAGCGCTGGCTGGATTGACAGATCCAAAGCTGATTATGATGTTTGTAGGTAATGCAGACAACTTTGATGCCAATGTGGAAGAGTTGGAGAAGGCTTTTCCAGGAGTGCCATCCGTTGCCTGTATCGCCAATGCATATGGTCAGGAAATGTATCCAGACGGACTCTCAATCATCGCTTTCACAGATGGGGTGGATGTTGTCACAGGTGTTTTGAAGGAAGCCTCTACAGCTCCGGTTAAATATATGAAGGAGATGGAGGACAAGATTCGTCAGCTGAGACCGGGAACAGATGACACCGTATGTATCGATTTTTGTACCGGCAACGATGCCTGCGTTTTGACCACGGTTCACAGCCTGCTCCACAAGCATCACATCGCCTTAACTGGCGGTACAGGAGATGCGGGTAAGGTGGCTGTAGACGGTCAGGTATACCAGGATGCAGATGCTTATATTTTGGTGAAAAATCGCAGAGGTAAAATCAAGGTATACAAGGAAAATATTTATCGACCAATGGAGGGTTATCGATTTATCGCCTCGGATACAGATAAGTCCAAATACTATGTGGGCAAGCTCAATGGCAAGTCCGCTAAGCAGGTATATATGGATGTTCTGGGAATCCCAGAGTCGGAAATCCAGACAGCAACCTTTGCCAATCCTTTTGGCAAACTATCCGGCAAGGATGTCTGTATTATTTCCCTCAAGGGAGTGGAGGGACCGGGTCTAACCTGCTACCGACAGGTGAATGATTCAGACGTTTTGTCCCTTTTGGCCATCCGAGACACTGAGGAAATCGCCCATGAGACCATTGAGAAAATCAAGAAGGATTTTAACAAAATCTCTGGAGTATTTTCCATTAACTGCGCATTTCGATACATCTATTTTAACGACCACGGCTCCATGAATTCTTATCTAAAGCTTATGAACGAGCTGAGCGGCCACTGTGGATATGTAGGATATGGTGAGCACTATAACGAACAGTTTGTCAATCAGTCCATGTCCTGTGTCGTTTTTGAGTAGGATAAGGAGGGATGAATTATGTTTGGCAAGAAGAAAAAAGCAAAAGAAGCAGAGCAACTTGTGGTTGAGACACATGAGCCAAAGGTGGATACAAAATATGCCATCAACTATGTGGCAGATTCCATTTCAGAGTACCGCAAAATTCTGGTAGACCGAGAGGTGGATTCTCTGAATGCAGTGAACGAGATTAACAAGGCCTTTGACAACGTGCTGGAGGCCAACACAGATATGCAGAAAAAAATGGTGAGTTTCCAGAGGGTGTTTGACCAGGTGGCAGAGGCTACGGGAAGTTTTGGCCAGGTGGAGGAAAAAATCCAGGGCTCCGTGGAAGAGGCAGCCAACAGTGTGACAGAACTTAAGACCAGCGCTGAGGATGTGAGCAAGTGCTTTGCGGAAATCGGCCAGGTGTTTGAACAGTTTGAAGAGGCTGTAAATAATATTGCCGGTTGTATGAATCAGATTATTGGAGTGGCAGACCAGACCAACCTCTTGGCCCTCAATGCTTCTATTGAGGCGGCCAGAGCCGGTGAGCAGGGACGAGGTTTCTCTGTAGTAGCAGACCAGGTAAGTAAGCTGGCCTACGATATCAAGGGCCTGGTAGGAAAGGTTACAGAGTCTCTGGAAGAGGTAAATAACAGTACCAGCAGGCTCAATCAGACAATTGATGGGGCTCAGGGTGCTCTGGACAAGTCCATTGAGAGTATGGAGGGAACCAAGAACGCCATCGATACCATTGTGGACAATGCGGCGGGAATTGGCCAGGTACAGGATGAGATTCGCCAGGCAGCAAGTCGTTCTAGCAAGGAACTGGATGAATTCGATGCTTCCTTTGAGAATATGGAGCATGAGTTTGACCGCGTTCTGGATAACATTGACATTGCCAAGGAGGTAGGAACTACCAAGAGTACTCTATATGAGGAGATTGACAATATCGCTGATCAGCTAAGATATTTGTCATAAAATGCCGATATTAATATAGTGAGAATAAATCTATATTAGGTCGTTGGAACCAAATTGAAAAGGGGGATGCCAGATGGAGTGTGCGAGAAAAGACAACAAGGGTTTTACTCTCGTGGAACTGGTTGTAGTTATGGTTATACTCTGTATCCTCTCAGCTATTTTGGTTCCAGCGACCTTGTCTTATATTGATGAACAAAATTATAATACAGAGCTCTTAAATGCCAAGTCCATGATTATGGTATCCCAGACTGTGGTGACCAAGCGCTATGACCTGGTAATTGACCACTCTGTGTCCTATCAGCGAAAGGCCAAGGATGTGACGGAGATTCGAACCAAGGCTGCCATGCCAGAGGAGGCTGTTGGGTGGATTGGCATGAAGGGGGGCACGGACCGGGGAAATTACACCGTGGCCTATGGCTATTACGAGAATCGGGGCTATGCTTTTTTCTTTGACGGAGATAGCTGGACGGATATGGCGGCAGGAAGCTACAACCCGAACAGCGGTTTTGACCGGGCCAAAATATCTCTTCAGGA
>JAILSA010000074.1 GCA_024697885.1 Eubacterium sp.
TATATCATAGGAAACCTTGCTCTCGGCAATGATCTTGCCCGCCTGGTCAAAAAGCACCGTCTTGGTAGAGGAAGTTCCCAAATCAATTCCAATTAAAAAATTCATACTACCTCCTATAAGTTTCCAAAGGGATTTTCGCTAGGATAAAGGTTTCCGGCCGGTCTGTTAAAGCCGATTTCGCCGGGGTCTACCCCAATGTATTTGAGGGCTTCATAGAGGCTTTTTCCGTAGTGGCCAAACATGACAGCCCCGTGGTGAGGGTAGTTCTTTTCAATGAGCTCGTAGCGGTAGAATCGTCCCATTTCCTCAATGGCAAAAACTCCGATAGATCCAAAGGACCTGGTGGCCACAGGAAGAACCTGGCCCTGGGCCGCATAGGCTCTTAGCTTGGCATCTGCGGTGGACTGGAGGCGGTAGAAGGTAATATCTCCCGGCCGAATGTCGCCCTCAATAGTGCCGTCACACCACTCGGCAGGGTGGGTGTTGGCCATGATTTTTTGATAATCCAGGTGAGGCTTTTGCAGGAGAGAGCTGCAGGTGTTTCCGCAGTGGAAGCCCATAAAGGTATCGGTCAGTTTGTAATCATACGGGAACTTGCCCTGAATGCTCTTTAGATACATATCCTCTGGAACAGAGTTGTTAATGTCAAGGAGGGTGACAGGCTCCCCGGAAATGCAAAGGCCAATGTATTCTGACAGGGTGCCGTAGATGTCCACTTCACAGGAGACCGGGATTCCCTTTCCTGTCAGGCGGGAGTTAATGTAGCAGGGAACGAAGCGGAACATATCCTGGAAGGCAGGCCAGCACTTGGTGGTCAGGGCCACATACTTGCGGTAACCCTTGTGGTCTTCGATCCAGTCTAGGAGGGTTAGCTCGTACTGGGCCAGTTTTTTCAGCATGGCTGGCTCCTTGCCGGCAGGGTAGGCCATCTCCTTGGCCATATCTGCGGCCACCTCCGGAATTCTTGGGTCATCCTGGTGTTTTACAAAGGCCTCAAAAAGGTCTAATTCGGATTCCTCCTCAATCTCTACCCCCAAATTGTAGAGTTGCTTAATAGGGGCATTGCAGGCCAAAAAATTGGCGGGACGGGGACCAAAGGAAATAATCTTTAGGTGGTCTAAGCCGTATTTTACCCGGGCGATCGGGAGGAAGTCGTGAATGTTTTGGGCCACTCCCTGGGCATCTCTCACAGGATTTTCCGGAATCCAGGCCCTGGTATTTCGAAGGGCCAAATTATAAGAGGCATTTAGCATGCCACAGTAGGCATCCCCTCGCCCCTGAACCCCCAAGGTCTCCTGGGATTCCTCGGCGGCGGCAGAAAACATTACCGGACCCTCAAAGTGCTTGGCCAAAAGGGTCTCCGCAATTTCCGGCCCGAAGTTGCCCAGATAGACACAGATAGCATTGCAGTCGTGGAGCTCTAGGTCCTTTAGGGCCTTGACCATATCAAGCTCGCTCTCTACCACAGCAATGGGACACTCGTAGAGGTCCTCCCTGTCATATTTTTCGTAGTATGCCTGGACCACGGCGCTTCTTCGACTAGTGGCCAGGTCGGCAGGAAAACAGTCGCGGCTCACAGCCACAATTCCCACCTTGATTTTTGGAATATTTTCCATACAATACCTCCTCACAAAATCAAGTAAATAGCTATCTTAATTTTACAACGAAAAAAGAGTCAATGTAAATTGACAAAAATTATCATTAGGTGTAAAAAATTATGGTTTCCGCTTTTCTTGCAGACAGGGGGCCAAGTCTGTTACAATGAGAAAAAACAGATAAAGGGGTATGCTATGAATTTTCAATGTAAAAGTTGTGGCGGCAATATGGTTTTTGACCCGGGAAAGCAAGCCATGATCTGCCCCCACTGCGGAGGAAAAAACACAGAGACCAGGGAGGGGGATGACTCCCTGGTTACCTGTGCGGCCTGTGGTGGTCAGATTGAGATTGGGACCTATGAGAGTTCCAGTCGCTGCCCTTATTGCCAGAATTATTTGATCTTTGACTCCAGGGTGGAGGGAGACTACGAGCCGGACCTGATTATTCCCTTTCAGCTCAGCAAGGAAAAGGCGATTCAGGCCATGGAGGAAGCCTTTAAGAAAAGGACCTTTACACCTATGTCTTTCCTGAGCCAGAAGACCTTAGAGTCCATGAAGGGAGTTTATGTTCCCTTCTTTTTCCACGACTACGACCTGTCAGGCCGCTTTTTGGGCAAGGGCAAAAAAGTCAGGTCCTGGAGGTCGGGGAACTATATCTATACGGAAACGTCCATTTACGAGGTGGAGCGCCAGATGAAAGCAAGCTTTCAGGGGATTCCTGTGGATGCCTCCATTGCTATGGACGATGGCACCATGGATTTGATGGAGCCGTATAGGGATGAGAAATTTACGGATTTTGATCCCAAGTACATGTCTGGCTTTTATGGAGAGGTCTACAATATGCCGGCGGAGGAGTTGAGGCCCCGGGCAGATGTCAAGGCCAACGAGTATGGTCAGAACCTGATGAGGGAATCCTTGGGGGATTATTCTAGCCTCCAGCCAGAGGTTCAGGAAATTCGTTCGGAGACAGGCAAGGTGTCCTATGGCCTCCTGCCAGTGTGGGTTTATAAATACCGCTGGATGGGCAAGGAATATCCTTTTTACGTCAATGGACAGACGGGAAAGGTAGTTGGTGTCACACCGATTTCCAGGCTAAAAGTGGCGTTCTACGCTTGTAGTCTTGGGTTTTTCCTGGGCTCGATACTGGAAATGTTAGTCTTTATGCTGGGGGATTAGGATATGTGGAAAATGTTAAAACAGTTTTTAAATTATTTCAGAATTTGGATTGGCCTCCTGGCCGCCGTGGGAGTGGCATACCTTATTTACTTCCACTCCCTTCAGGGGCGTGTGGTGGAGTATTATGACTCTCCCAACACGGAGAGGGTCTACGGGGACCAGAGAATTTTTGACTACGGCAACAAGCTGACAGACCAGGAGGAGGCAGACCTTGAGACCCTGATTCATCAGGCGGAAAAAAAGACCTGTCTAGACCTGGTTATTGTAACCCTAGACCAGTCCCTCAAGGACTATGCTCCAGAATACCGGGCAAATTACGACCAGGAAATCACGCCGGATGAGTATGTGATGGTTTATGCGGACAAGTTTTGGGAGGATAACAAGTTTGGCTACGATTGTCCCCAGGTTCTAGACGGAAGTACGGACACGGGGGATGGAATCCTTTTGGTAGACAACAACCACAGGGAGGAGGAGACAGGTAAGATTTACACCTGGCTCTGTACCACTGGAAGGGCCGAGGAGGCCTACAATTCCCTGATGATTGAGGACACGCTAGACGCCTTTTACAGTCAGGTAGAATACGACTATTATCAGGCCTGTGTGGAATACATCCACCATGTGGAAAAGGAAATGGGAGAAAAGTCCTCCATCTTCCTGCCACCTTCTATAGGAAATATTTTCCTCTGCGCCGTAATTTGCTGCATCTATTTTTTCACAGCCTCCAAGGGAAAAAGCGGAGACGTGACGGTGGATGCCAAAAGTTACCTAAAGGAGGACAGTCTAGACTTTTCGGTCAGACGAGATGTTTTAATCAATAAGACCGTTAGCAAGCGTTACAGCGCGCCGTCATCCTCAGGTGGCGGTGGCGGCGGTGGCGGTCACCACAGGTCCGGAGGAGGCGGCTCCCACGGCGGCGGTGGAAGATCAAGATAAAAAAGAAAGGTAAGTGTGATGAAAAAAACATATAGAATTTTGGGCCTTGTCCTGGCCCTGACCCTAGTCCTTTTGGGGGCAAATGTTCCAAACACTGCAAGCTATTTAAGGGCGGCAACTAAGAAAAAGGTAACCAGTAAGAAAACAAAGACCAAGAAGGCGGCTACCTACAAGAGTTTTGTTATGGAAAATGCCAAGGTAAAAAAGTCCGGCAAGTATTATCTGAAAAATATGGATCCAGAGGATACCATGGAAATCGGCGTTTGTGAGAGTAAGGATGGCTACTTTGTTGCCACCGACCTCCCCACCCACTTTTTTGCCAACGGGACCTATGCCTACTACTTAGGAGAGGACTTGAAACTCTACCGCTATTCTTTTTCCTCGGGGACCAGTAAGGTTATGAAAACCATATCCACAGAGGATCCCTACTACGAGGAGTGGAGTTTGAAATATTTTTACAAGGGAAAATTCTACCTGCAAAAGTTCGATGTGGACAAGGAGCGCTACGAGGTCTATGTCTACATAATAGGTAGTAAGAAGTTAAAAAGGGTAATGAAGCACTGTCATTTACTGGACAGAAATGGCTCTTTTGTTCTGGGCCAGAAAAAGGAGATTAGCTCTAGGGCCACCTCCCCAATCACCCTCTACCGCTTTAGCAGCAAGGGCCTAAAGAAGGTGAAGCGGCTGGCAAACCACGGGGGCAGGGGAGTGAAAATAGGCAAGTTCTTTTATTTCACCGCCTACCCATCAGAGGTGACTAAGGCCGACGGCAGCAAAAATCGCATGAGCAGGGTGATTTTGTACCGGGTCCGCAAGGATGGAAGTGGCCAGAAGAAAAAAGCCACCTACAACTCTTCTAGTGCAGAAAAGCGAGTTTATGCCTCCACCATCCGGGGGACTTATTGCGTATTTACCATAAGTGACGGAAGGGTGACAAGTAATTACAAGTGTTCTTACAAAAAAAGGTCCTAAAAAGGGCTTTAAAGTTAGAAAAATTTGTGTAAAATTATGTGCTTGAAAGTGAGAATGAATTGTACTATAATAACCAAATAAAAAATGGAGGTAAATGGAGGTGTTATTTTGGACAAACAGATTATAATCTCAATCGGACGAGAGTTCGGAAGCCGCGGACACGTGGTGGGCCAGATGCTGGCGGAGAAACTGGGAATCCAATATGTTGATCGCAACATGCTAGAAGACATCGCAGAGGAAAAAGACATAGACCAAGACCTCTTGCATGCCTTAGACGAGAAAAAACCTAAGGTGTTTTTATCCCGTACCGTGCGCGGATATTCCAACGCGCCAGAGGATGCCGTGGCCCAGATGCAGTTTGAATACCTGTTAGAAAAGGCTGAGGCGGGAGAGTCCTTTGTGGTAATAGGCCGATGTGCCGACTACGTTCTTCGGGAAAATCCTAACTTAGTAACCGTTTTTATTACGGCATCGGAAGAAGAAAAAATTCAGAATGTGATGTCAAAGAGAAAGGTTGAACGCAAAGAAGCAAAGCAGATTATGAAGCGTCACGACAAAAATCGAAAGACCTATTATAGTCAGCACACTCCTTACAAATGGGGCTCTGCCAGTCATTATGACCTGCTGATCAATTCCAGCAAGTTGGGCTTGGAGGGAACCGCCAGACTCATTGAGACCTACATCCAGGAAAAAACAAAACATATCTCTGAGTAGAAAGAGTTTCTGAGTACTCTATCTCGGACCTTATAGGAGGCAAAGCATATGCTTACAGCACAGATTTTTTCGGTAATAATTTTTGTTACCATGTTTCTTTTGATTGTGACGGAAAAGATTGAAAAACACATCGTCACTCTGGCCTGCGGAGGCTTAACCCTTGTAGTTGTTTTTGGAATTTGCATGAGAAATCTGGACGCCATTTGGCAGACCCTGGGCTTTGGAAATATTTTTACTCTGGACTTCTGGAGAAAAAGTGCCGAGGCCACAGAGGCCACAGGAGGCGTGGACTGGGCCACCATCTTTTTCATCGGTGGAATGATGATTATGGTAGAGGGTATGGCCAAGGCTGGATTTTTCCAGTGGCTCTGTATGAAACTGGCCAAGCTGGTTCACTACAAGGTAGTGCCAATCTTTTTTACCTTTATGATTTTGGCCGCAGTTTTATCCATGTTTATTGACAGTATTACGGTAATCCTTTTCCTGGCAGCCGTTTCGGTAGAGCTGTCCCAGCTCCTGAAATTTGACCCGGTTCCTATGATTTTGGCGGAGATCTTTTGTGCCAACCTGGGAGGATCGGCTACCATGTGCGGAGACCCACCAAATATTATTGTGGGAAGCGCTCTGGGATATTCCTTCTTCGACTTCCTCTTAAACACTGGACTTCTGGCGGGAATCTCACTGATTTTCATTGTTTTTTACTTCTATCTGGTATTTCGCAAGGAGCTGACTTCAGGGGCTACTGCGGAGGATATTGCCAAGATACCTGCACCGGAGACAGCCATTAGCAACAAGAGAGATTTTGGCGTCAGCATAGGAATTTTTGCCTGTGCCGTAGTTCTTTTGGTATCTCACAGTGTAACGGGCTTGACCGTGGCCTTTATCGGAGTGGTCATTGCCATTATTACCCTGATTTTGAATTTTAAATATATTCCTGAACTCTTGAAAAAAGTAGACTATAAGCTCTTACTCTTTTTCGTTGGGCTTTTCATCGTGGTGGGAGGTCTAGAACAGACTGGAATTTTGGAAATTATTGCCAACTTTATTGGAGATGTTTCCGGTGGAAATGTTTTGGTTATGGTTGCCATTATCCTCTGGGTATCGGCCATTGCCTCTGCCTTCGTGGACAACATTCCATTTGCGGCTACCATGGTTCCTATTATTCAGGAGCTGGCAGCTACTGTGCCGGGAGTGGAACTGTCTACTCTTGCCTGGACCCTTTCACTGGGAACCGACATCGGAGGCTCTGCCACACCAATCGGCGCCTCAGCCAACGTAGTAGGTACCTCAGTGGCAGCCAAGAACGGCCATCCAATCGGATGGGGCAGATATTGTGCCAAGGTGGCACCAGCTACAGTGATCGTCTTGATCATCTGCATGGTGGGACTCTTTGTGAGATACTGTTAACTTAAAGTTTCCCACTTAATATGTTTATAAAAATAGAGTGACATGACTGTCGCCACAGACCATCCAACGGGCCAGGAGCACCAGATACCGGTAGCTCCCAGGCCCGTTTTTGATAGGAGAATAGACAGGACCACCCGGAGGATTAAATCCGTAAAGGTGGCGACCATAAAGGCCTTCATAAGACTTGCCCCTCTTAGAATACCGTCTGCCACCAGCTTGGTGGAGATGACCAGATAAAATGGGGACAGGATTCGCAGAAAGACCATGCCGGTGTGAAGGGCCTCAGTGCTAGGGTTTTCCAGGAAAAATCCCAGGAGTTTATCAGGGAAAATCTGGTAGAGAATAATCAGGGGCAGGCTGATGAGCAAAATCATCTGCAGGCCCGCCTTAAAGCCCGCCTTGATTCGGGCATAGTCCCCGGCTCCCAGGTTCTGGGAGGTAAAATTGGAGATTCCATTGGCCAGGGTGGTAAAGGAGGTAATCACCAAGTTGTTTAGCTTGACCCCGGCAGAGTAGCCTGCCATCACCCCAGGGCCAAAGCCGTTAATAACCCTCTGAATCACAATATTTCCCACGGAGATAAAGGACTGCTGCAGGGTGCTTGGCAGGGCAATCAGGGCGAACTGTTTCAGAAGGTTCTTGGAGAAAACAGGAAACTTTTTCTCTGACTCCATTTTGTGGAGACGAATCAGAATGAGACCCAGGGCCAAGAGGCAGCTAAAACCCTGACAGAGGAAGGTGGCCCATGCCACGCCGGCCACTCCTAGCTGAAGATTTTTCACAAAGAAAATGTCCACCCCAATATTTGTGAGGGAGGAAAATACCAGGAAGTAAAAAGGTGTTTTAGAGTCTCCCAGGGCGGAGAAAATTCCTGTGGCCAGGTTATAAAAAAAGACAAAGGGAAGGCCCAGAGTGTATATGGTCAGGTAGGTCTTTGAGTCGGCCAAAAGGCTGGCAGGGGTCTTAATGAGGCGGAGGAGAAAGTCCCCGGCCACAAGTCCTACCACCATAAGAAGGAGGCAGACTAGGCCCGTGGCAATCATAGAGGTGCTGATGGCAGACTTCATTTTACCCAGTTTTTTGGCCCCAAAAAGTCTGGAGGCAAGGACGGAGCAGGCAATGTTGCAGCCAAAGGCAAAGGCCAGAAAAATCAGGGTGATCTCGTAGCTGTTGCCCACGGCGGCCAGGGCGCCTTCCCCGATAAAACGTCCAGCCACAAAAGAGTCTGCTATGTTGTAGAGTTGTTGAAAAATGATACTTCCAAAGAGGGGGAGGCAAAAGCTCCACAGGACTTTTTTTGGGTCCCCCTGGGTCAAATCCTTCGTCATAAAAATATTCATCTCCTAAGCAAATTTTTTCCATATGTGATTATAGGTAATTTGACTTTATTAGTAAAGTTAATTCTTCATGTTATTTTTTTTCAGTTATTTTTTTAGAGGCACATATTCCTTGACACCCCTCTTTTTTACCATTAAAATTATGAGTATGTCATGCAATGAAATAAACGGTAAAGGAGAGTATTTTTGCAATGAAAAACATTTTTGATTTGACAGGAAATGTGGCGATTGTCACAGGGGCATCTAGTGGATTGGGAGTACAGATGGCCGAGGCGTTGGCAAACCAGGGAGCTAATATCGCAGTCCTGGCTCGAAGAAAGGAAAAAATCGAGGAAGTTGCCAAGATGCTAGAGGACAAGTACGGAGTAAAGACCCTGCCTATCCAGACTGACATCACAGACACCGATCAGGTGGAGGCTGCCATTGACGCAGTTATGAAGGAGTTTGGAAGAATTGATATTGTGGTAAACAATGCGGGTACCGGAGCGGTGGCACCAGCAGAGGATATCACAGATGAGCAGTTTTCCAGTGAGTTTGAGATTGACCTCTTTGGAAGCTTTAAGGTTGCCAGAGCGGCAGCGAAAAAGGCTATGATTCCAGCGGGATACGGAAGGGTAATCAACATTTCTTCCATGTATGGAATGGTTGGAAACAAGATTGCACCATCTTCCCCATATCACGCAGCTAAGGGTGGTCTTGTAAACCTCAGCCGCGCCCTGGCAGCAGAGTGGGGTAAATACGGCATCACCGTAAACTGCATCTGCCCAGGTTATTTCTACACAGATTTGACTCGTGAGACCTTGGATACAGACTTTTTCCAGGCAAATGCCAAGTCCTTCATTCCGCTGGAGCGCTACGGCAATGAGGGTGAGTTGGATTCCACAGTAGTATTTTTGGCATCCCCAAGTTCCACTTATGTGACAGGAGTTATCCTTCCAGTAGACGGCGGATATACAGCTATGTAAATATTGAATTGAATGATTATTTGGAGGCATCCACTGGTTTTTCCCAGGGGGTGCCTCTTGTTTATAGGCAGATTTATTGGTACAATAAGGATATGAGTGTGCCCCTGATATAGGGGCTTTGAAAAAGGGGTAAAAGATGACTTTACAGCAATTACAATATTTAGTGACAGTGGCAGAATATGGCAATATCAGCGCCGCTGCAGAACAACTTTATATCTCCCAGCCCAGCCTCAGCGCTGCCATCCACAACCTGGAGGAGGAGATGGGGGTTACGGCCTTTGTCCGTTCCAACAAGGGAGTGGTGGCCACCAGGGAAGGAGAGGACCTCCTGGCTTTTGCCAGAAGCCTTTTGGAACAGGCGGAGATTATGCGGGACCATTTTGTCAGGAAGGAAGATGGCAATCCCAAGTTTTCTGTATCCTGTCAGCACTACGCTTTTGCCGTCAATGCCTTTGTAGACCTGGTGGAAAATTACGATGCCAGACAGTACAGTTTCATCCTGAGAGAGACCCAGACCGGGGAGATTATTGAGGATGTGTCCCAGGGAAAAAGTGAAATCGGAGTGATTTATTTGGCGGACCAAAACCAGGATGTGCTTCAAAAAATGATTAAGAAAAACGACTTGATTTTTGAGGAACTCTATCGGGCAAGACCCCATGTTTTTATTAGCAGGGACCATCCACTAGCCAGTAAGGACAAGGTTTTGGTGGAGGATTTAAAGCCTTATCCCTACCTGGTTTTTGAACAGGGAGAGAGAAATTCCTTTTATTTTGCCGAGGAGTTTCTGAGCCTCTTGGATTTTCCAAAGACCATTCAGGTCAGGGACCGGGCAACCCTTTTTAACCTGGTTATAGGTCTGAAGGGATTTACTGTGAGTTCAGGGGTGCTGGACCAAAATCTCAACGGAAGTGACATTATCGCTCGTCCCCTGGATGTGGATATTGAGATGAGAATAGGATATTTAAAAAAGAAAAATACAATGCTAAGTCGTTATGGCCAGACCTATATAGAGGCCCTGCGCCAACACTTAAGCCAAGGAGATAGTTGATATGTGTGCCAAATGTATTGCGCTAAATAGCAGCTTTATGGGACGGTATGGGGCTATGATTCAGGCTGCCCAGGCCGGAACCTACGATTCCAGGAAAAACTACACCTGGGATCAGGAGGGCTGTGAAGAATATAAAAAAAGAATCCGTCAGTTGAAAGGAGAAGACAAAAATGACTGAGACGAGACCCTATGTGGACTGGAACCTGATGAATGATTTTATGATTGATGTATTTGAAAAATACGGGGTGCCAAGAGAGGATGCGGCCATCTGCGCTGACGTGCTCTTAGAGAGCGACCGAAGGGGAATCGAGAGTCACGGGTGCAACCGTTTTAAACCTATCTACCTGGACCGAATCAAGAACGGGACCCTTCTTCCAAAGACGGAGATTGAGATTTTGAAGGAGACGCCTACCACAGTCGTTATGGATGCCCACAACGGCATGGGCATGGTGGCCAGCTATCACATGATGAAAAAGCTGATTGAAAAGGCCAAAACAGTGGGAATGGCGGGAGGAAGTATTTGCAACTCCACCCACTACGGCATTGCCGGCTACTGGACCACCATGGCTGAGAAGGAGGGCCTGATTGGCATTTCCGGAACCAATGCCAGACCTTCAGTGGCCCCAACCTTTGGAGTGGAGCCTATGATGGGAACCAATCCAATGACCTTTACCATGCCGACAGACGAGGAATTTCCTTTTAACTTTGATTGTGCCACCTGCATTGTTCAAAATGGCAAAATCGAGTTTTACGAGAGACAGGGCAAGGACACACCGCCGGGCCTGGTAGTGAATAAGGCAGGAGAGACGGTGACAGATTCTGGAAAAATCCTAAAGGATATGAGACAGGGCCAGGCTGCCCTCCTGCCATTAGGCGGATTGGGAGAAGCCAATGGAGGATACAAGGGTTACGGCTTTACTACAATTGTAGAAATACTATCTTCCGCACTTTGTGGAGGCCCATTCATGAAGGACCTAAACGGCATGGACCAGAATGGCAATCCACAGATGTATCGTCTGGGACACTTTTTCTTTGTGATCAATCCAGAATTTTTCGGTGGACTAGAAACCTTTGAGAAGACAGCGGGAGACATTTGCCGAGGCCTTAGAAATTCGGAGAAGGCCCCTGGCCAAGACAGAATTTACACAGCGGGTGAGAAGGAGTACTTGTCCTGGCAGGAGAGAAAGAATAAGGGTGTGCCAGTGGGAGATGCCATCCAAAAGGAGTTAATTGAACTCAGAGATGAATTGGGACTGACCAAATATCACTTCCCATTTGAATAGACAGACAGGGGGAAGTGTATGGAGGAAATTAAGGTAGAGGCAAAGGTGGAAAATGTGGAGATGGTGACGGATTTTGTCAACCTCCAGTTGGAAAAATATGACTGTCCCATGAAGGCTCAGACCCAGATTGACATCGCCATTGACGAGCTCTTTAGCAACATCGCCCACTATGCCTATCACCCAGAGGTGGGGGAGGCCACAGTCCGCATTGAGGTCAC